>NZ_JAMYKV010000015.1:0-132034 GCF_040317535.1 Mesorhizobium sp. M1409 | reverse complement strand
GCTACCGCGGCAGCGGTTTAGTTCAATCAAATTCCAATCGATTTGGGAATCCCTTATCGACTCACCGTAATTTCATCCCGCTCTAACGGATCAGCAGTGCCGTGCCCCAAAGCCCGAGCGCGAACACCGTGTGCGATACCAAATTGAGGGCACGGATTTGCATCGGATTGGGCCGCTTCGAGGCCGCCCAGCCGGCGCCCAGGCCGGGCGCCAGCAGGAACCAGCCGACGCCGACGGTGACGATGCCGAGGATAAAGGCTGGCAGGAAGGTCGGCGCTGCAAGCCAGCCCGCTCCGGCCAGCACCACCAGCATGATGCCGTAGACGATGCCGACAAAATAGTGGAAGGCCCAGCCCAGCGCCTTCTCATGCGCGTAAGGTGCTGCATCGCCGATATCGTCGTGGAAGACTTTGTCGCGGAGATGCCAGACCCAGCGCCCGACCGGCCCCCAGTTCGGCCGTGGCTGGCCGAATGCCTTGTGGAGGAAGATGGCCCACAGGTCCATTGCCACGGTGGCGCCGATGCCAATCGCGATAGCTCGCCAGAAGATGTCAAACATCGCTAAGATCCCCCCAGAGGCAAACCCTGGACTACAGGCGCGATCGTGGTTGCGGTCCCACGCCCGACGCCTCGCTGAAGTTCAGAGCTGTCCCAGAATATGAGCCGCGCCGGACTCGTCGACACCGGGCTTGGTCTCGACATTGAGCGCGGTGACCTTGCCATCGTCGATGACCATTGAGAAGCGCCTCGAGCGCAGCCCCATATCGTTGCTGATGTAATCGAGGCCGGTCGCCTTGGCGAAATCGCCACCGCCATCGGCGAGGAACAGGATCTTGCCCTCACCGCCGGTGAAGCGCGCCCAGGCGCCCATGACGTGCGCATCGTTCACCGAAACGACGGCGATGGTGTCGACACCGCGCGCCAGGATAGCGTCATGGTTTTCGAGATAGCCCGGCAAATGGTTGTTGCTGCAGGTCGGCGTGAAGGCGCCGGGAACCCCAAACAGCACCACCTTCTTGCCGGAGAATATCTCGGCTCCGGTAATCGGCTTGGCGCCATCGGCGGTCATCGTCTTGAAGGTCACGTCAGGCAGCTTATCGCCAACGGAAATGGTCATGAATTCCTCGCTTGGGAAAATCGGGAAGGGTGTCTTTGCGTAGCGAACTCAACGGCTTCCTGCAACCGTTCGGGCAGGCTGGATCAAGGGAAAGGCAGAAGCCCTTCGACCGCGCCCGCCGAACTCGTCAGCGTGTAGTGAAGCCCGCCATCCGTCGGCGTCGTCGACGGGCGATTGAGGATCGGCACGGTGAAAATCAGCTTGCCGTCCTTTTCGCTGCGCGCTGGGGCGCCGAACATGTAATCCCGCTCGCCGGCAACGAAGAAATCCGCCGCCTCCGGATCGCCGGGAAGATTAGCCTCGACAATCAGCGTTTCGTGGTCGCTCGGCAGGACTTTGATGCCGAAATCGGCCCTTGCGGGCACCGGCAATGCCGAAAAACTTGCCTTCACCAGCGCCGCGTCCTCGGCGTTGTCCGGGTCGGAGGCAGGATCAACGGTCAGCCGCGTCTGCACCGGGATGCAGATCGTTTCGCAAATACCGAGAAAGATGTCGGCATCGATCACCGCCTGCTGGTTCGGCGTGGCCAGCGTGAATGTCACGGGCAGCGAAACCGGATAATTATAGCCTGCCCATTTGCCATAGCCGTCGTCGTGGCGCTGGGGAGCAGGAAACGACAGAGCGGCGTCGGCGATGTTGGTGCTGGCGGAAATGTCGAGCTGCGGCGGCACGCCCGCGTCGCCCGGATCGCGCCAGTAGGTCTTCCAGCCGGGCTTGAGCGCTATGTCGAGAACGCCCTGGATGCGGCCGGCGTCGTCGGGTGGGCCTGAAGTCACCAGCCGGACCTTACCGCCTTCGCTGCTGTACCATGCCGATGAGGAGGCGGCGGCGGGAAGAGCGGTTGCCGAGCCGATGGCGGCGCCGAGCAGCAGGATTTTCAAGCTTTGCATGGCGGTGATTTGATCGTCCGTTCGTGGCCGCGCAATGATCTCATGACCTTGCCGGTATCATATTTGCGTGACCTTGAGGGGAGAAATGCTCGAGCCGGCGGCATGAGCTTTGGTCGAATCGCGCACAGTGCATCTTTTCGGCGCTTTGGAAACGCGTTACGCTCCCTTCCATGGACTTGTTGCGCCACAAGAAGACGGCCGCCAGCCGCGGCTTTCTCGACGATCAGTTCCTGATTGCCATGCCCGGCATGAAGGACGACCGTTTCACGCGCTCGGTAGTCTATATCTGTGCGCACTCCGATGAAGGCGCCATGGGGCTGATCATCAACCAGACACAGCAGATGCTGTTTCCGGACCTGCTCGTGCAACTGGGCATCATGAACGAACAGGAGGCGATCCGCCTGCCGGCGCAGGCGCGCGACTTCGTCGTGCGCAATGGCGGCCCCGTGGATCGCAGCCGGGGCTTCGTCCTGCATTCGGGCGACTACCGGGTGGAATCCTCGCTGACCGTTTCGGACGACATCTGCCTGACCGCGACCGTCGACATATTGCGCGCCATATCGTCTGGGCGCGGCCCTCGTCACGCGCTGATGGCGCTCGGCTATTCCGGCTGGGGCGCCGGCCAGTTGGAGACCGAGATCGCCGAGAATGGCTGGCTGACCTGCCCGGCCAATGCCGAGCTTCTGTTCGACACCGACATCGAGCGCAAATACGACCGGATTCTCGCCGCGATCGGCATCGATCTCGCCCATCTCAGCCTCGCCGCCGGACACGCCTAAGCTTCTCACGCCTGCGTCAGCGGATATTGCTCCTTCAGGGTCTTCAGCACCTGGTCGCCCGGCATCGGCGCGCCGAACATGAAGCTCTGAACATATTCGCAGCCCATCTGGCGCAATTCCAGCGCATCGCTTTCGTCCGAAATGCCCTCGGCGACGACGGACAGGCCAAGTTCATGCGCCATGTTGACCATCGATTTGAGCAGCACCGCGCGCTTCGGCGTGTTGTCGTCGACGAAGCTCTTGTCGATCTTGATGGTGTCGAAGGGGAAACGCGTCAGATAGGCCAATGACGAATAGCCGGTGCCGAAGTCGTCCAGCGACAGGCCGATGCCGAGCTGCTTCAGCTTGGTCAGCACATGAGCGGTCTGCTCGGGATTGTCCATGACAAGCGATTCGGTGAGTTCGAGCCGGAAGCAGCGCGGCTTCAGATTGGCGCGCGCGATGACCGAGCGCACGTCGCTGACCAGGTCGCGGCGGATCAGCTGGCGGCTGGACAGGTTGACCGAAACCGACAGCGGCGCGTCGCCGATCTGTTTTTGCCAGCCGGCGAGGTCTTCCGCCGCCTGCTGCATGGCGAACAGGCCAAGCTGCACGATCAGCCCGCAGCTCTCGGCGACCGGGATGAAATCCGCCGGCGGGATCATGCCGCGGCGCGGATGGTCCCAGCGCAGCAGGGCCTCGAAGCCGGCGATGCTGCCATCCTCCAGCCGCACGATCGGCTGGTAGGCGAGCGTGAATTCGCGCCGCTCGATGGCGCGCCGCAGGTCGGATTCGAACTGCAGCCGATCGGTGCCGACGGTGCGGAAGGCCGGGCGGAACGGCTCGATCCGATCGCCGCCGAAGCGCTTGGCCTGATGCATGGCCAACTCGGCATCCTTGACCATGTCCTCGGCCGACATTTGCGGCGAGTTCCAGGTGATCAGTCCGATCGAGGCCGTCAGCACGATCTCGCGCTTGGCAAAGGTGATCGGGTTGTTGATGGCATGCTTGATGGCGTCCGCGACGGCCGCGATGCGGGCCGGGTCCTGTTCGGACAAAAGCATCAGCGCGAACTGGTCGCCGGCAAAGCGCGACAGTGAATCCTTCGGCTTGAGCAGCCGGTGCAGACGGCGTGCGATGGTCAAAAGGATGGTATCTCCGGCCGAGATGCCGAGACCGTCATTGACCTGCTTGAAACGGTCGATGTCGATGACGAAGACGGTCGGGCGCACTTTCTCTTCGGTACGGGCGATCGAGATGATTGCTTCCAGCCGGTTCATCAGCAATTCGCGGTTCGGCAGGCCGGTCAGATTGTCGTGCACGGCATCGTGCAGCAGCCGCTCCTCGGATTTCTTCTGCTCGGTCACGTCGACCATGGTGCCGACGCAGCGAATGACCTCGCCGTCCGATCCGATTACCGGGCGCGCGCGCAGCGAAAACCAGTGATAATGGCCGTCGGCGCCGCGCAGTCGGAAGTTCTGTGACACCCGGCCGCGCCGGTGTTCGAGCACCACGTCGAGTGTCGTGCGGAACGTGTCGCGGTCGTCGGCATGCAGCACCGGCAGCCAGTTGCGTGCGGCACCACCGAGGCTGTTGGGCGCCAGGCCGAGCTGGATGCTGACATCGGGCTTGGTGACGACGCGGTCGCGCAGCACGTCCCAGTCCCAAACCGTGTCGCCCGATCCGGCCACGGCTAGCGCCTGCCGCTCGAGGTCGGAAAACAGGCCCTGATGCAGCGCGCCGCCGGCAAAGGCATGCTGCATGACGGTGAAACCGATCAGAAGGATGATCAGGATCAGCCCGCCGCCCAAGGCGGGCTGGGCGATATCGTTGTCGAGCATGCCGGTGATCGCCATCCACGATCCGCACAGCCACAACAGCACCATGACCCAACTGGGCACCAGCATGATGGCGCGGTCGTAGCCGCGTATGCCAAGGAAGATGATCAGGCCGAGCCCGGTCAGCGCGGTGGCGGCGAAAGACAGCCTGGCAATGCCGGCGGCGACCGCCGGGTCGACGATGGCGACGCCGGCGATCAGCACCAGTCCGAGGATCCAGACCAATGCACCGTAGCTGAAATGGCCGTGCCATCGGTTGAGGTTGAGGTAGGCGAACAGGAACACCACGAAGGTTCCCGCCAGCGCCACCTCCGTTCCCGCCCGCCACATCTGCTCGTTGCCGGGCGAGATTTCGATGATCTTGTTGAGGAAGCCGAAATCGACGCAGATATAGGCCAGCACCGCCCAGGCAAGCGCCGCGGTCGCCGGGAACATCGAGGTTCCCTTGACCACGAAAAGGATGGTCAGGAACAGCGCCAGCAGGCCGGCGATGCCGATGACGATGCCGCGAAACAGCGTGTAGGAATTGACCGAGTCCTTGTAGGATTCCGGATCCCACAGGTAAACCTGCGGCAGCTTCGGCGAGGCCAACTCGGCGATGAAGGTGATGACCGTGCCGGGGTTCAGCGTCACCCGGAACACGTCGGCGTCGGGGCTGGTCTGGCGGTCGAGCGCGAAGCCTTCGCTAGGCGTGATGGCGGCGATGCGGGTCGAGCCGAGATCCGGCCAGAAGATGCCCGAATTCACCAGGCGGAAATGCGGTGCGACGATCAGCCTGTCGAGCTGCTGGTCGGTGGTGTTGGCCAGCGCGAACACCGCCCAGTCGCCGGTCGAACGCGCGTCATTGGCCTCGACCTCGATGCGCCGCACGATGCCGTCCGGTCCGGGCGCCGTCGACACCTGGAAATTCTCGCCCTGGTTCCGGTAGATCTCGACGGCACCGGAAAGGTCGAGCGCGACGTCATCGCGGGCAATCTTGATCGGTTCGACGGCGAAGGCCGAGGTCGCCGCGCACAGCGTCAGGATTGTCGCGAGGACAAAGGCGAACAGCGGCCCGTTTCGCAGGAAATTCGTCAAAATCAGTCCTTCGTTCCAACGCCCGGCGGATCGTCCGCGATCCGGGCGTAGAGGTAGTGGTCCTGCCAGATGCCGTTGATCCTGAGATAGGATCGCAGAAGTCCTTCGCGCCGGAATCCGGCTTTTTCAAGCACGCGGATCGACCGGGCGTTGTCGGGAATACAGGCCGCTTCGATCCGGTGCAACCTCAGCGTATCGAAGGCGAAGCGGGTCACCACCTTGACCGCGTCGGTCATCAAGCCGCGGCCGCCAAAGCGCTCGCCGATCCAGTAGCCGACATGGCCGCTTTGCGAGACGCCATGGCGTATGTTGCCGAGCGTGATGCCGCCCGCCAGTTTGCCGCTGCTCCTTTCGAAAATGAAGAAGGCGATGGCCGTCCCTTGCGCATAGTCTTCCCGATAGCGGCTGATGCGCAGCCGCCATGCGTTGCGGTCGAGTTCGTCGGGAGTCCAGCGGGGCTCCCAAGGTTCGAGGAAGGCGCGGGTTTGGCCGCGCCCCGCCGCCCACACGCGGGAAACATTGGTGAATGGTACGCGTAGCGTGACGCGGTCGCCTTTCAGCGCCGGCAGATCACGGCGGAAGAAAGGGAGCGCGAACATGGCGCTTTGAGGGGCTTAGACGGCGAGCTTGCGGGCCGTGGTCTGCGTGCCTGCGAGCGATTCGAGGATCGTTTCGTATGGCGCCAGTGTGCCCACAGGCCCGACAGCGGTAAGCGTCGGCTTGGTCGAGAACAATCGCGACGACAGATCGGTCAGCCGCTCGATCGTCAGCGCCGCCAGCCGTTCCATCAGTTCCTCCTTGGCGATCGGCCGGCCAAACAGAAGCAGTTGCCGTGCGATCTGCGAAGCCCGGCTGGCCGGGCTTTCGGCGGACATGATCAGCCCGGCGCGATACTGGGCACGCGCACGGTCGAGTTCTTCCTGCAGGATTTTCTCGCCGGCCTTCTGCAGTTCGTCGATGATGACAGGCACCAGTTCGGCGATGTCGCTCTGGCCGGTGGCGGCATGGACGCCGAAGACGCCCGTGTCGGAAAAGCCCCAATGGAAGGCATAGACCGAATAGCACAGGCCGCGTTTTTCGCGGACCTCCTGGAACAGGCGCGACGACATGCCGCCGCCGAGGATCATCGACAGCACCTGCGAGGCGTAGAAGTCGCGCACATGATAGGCGCGGCCTTCGAACCCCAGCACGATCTGCGCATCCATCAGGTCGCGATCCTCGCGGAAGTCGCCGCCGACATATTGCGCATATTGCGGGATGGTGCTGTCGGCCTTGCTGCGGAAGCCGCCGAGCTGCTTTTCGACCTCGCGCACGAAATTATCGTGCTTGATGTCGCCGGCAGCGACGATCACCATCCGCTCGGCGCCATATTGCCGTTCGATGAAATCGTGCAACTGCTTCGAGGTGAAGGATTTGACGGTTTCCGGCGTGCCAAGGATCGAGCGGCCGATGGTCTGGTGGCGAAACGCCGTCTCGGTGAAGCGGTCGAAGACGATGTCGTCGGGCGTGTCGTGCGCGGCGCCGATCTCCTGCAGGATCACATGCTGCTCGCGTTCGAGTTCCTGTGGGTCGAACTCGGACTCCTGCAGGATGTCGGCAAGAATGTCGACGGCCAGCGGCACATCGTCGGAGAGCACCCTGGCATAGTAGGAGGTGGTCTCGACGCTGGTGGCGGCGTTGATCTCGCCGCCGACGTCCTCGATCTCCGAGGCTATTTCGAAGGCGCTTCGCCTTTTCGTACCCTTGAACGCCATATGCTCGAGCAGATGGGCCATGCCATGCTCGTCGTCACGTTCATTGCGGGCACCCGACTTGACCCAGGCTCCAAGGGCAACCGATTCGATGCTTTGAAGGGTTTCGGTGGCGACTGTCAGGCCGTTCGACAGACGGCTTACCTCAACACCCATATGGCTACTACTCCCTAACGCGCCGCCCGTGCACGGCGGCCGACGTAATCTTCCACCATTTTCAGGTCGGATGGAAGTACCGTGTATTTTTCCTCCGACGTCATCAACCCACCTAGCCATGCGGGCAGTGCGGGCGACACGCCGCTGGCTGCTTCGACGGCGGCCGGAAACTTTGCCGGGTGGGCGGTGCCCAGCACCACCATCGGCACGGCGCCTGACGCCTTGCCCGCCGCGACATGCACGGCTGCCGCGGTGTGCGGATCAAGCAGGTAGTTGCTGGCCGCGAGCGTCGAGCGGATGGTGGCGGCGACCTCGTCCATATCAGCGCGGCCGGCATCGAATTCGGACCGCATCCCGGCGATTTGCTGGGGTTCGATGGTGAAAGCGCCGGACTGCTTCAGGCCGTCCATGTAGCGTCGCACGGTCGCGGCGTCGCGGCCTGAGGCCTCGAACAGCAAGCGTTCGAAATTGGACGACACCTGGATGTCCATCGACGGCGAGGTGGTCGCAAAGACGCCTTTGGTGCGGTATTCGCCGGTCGCGAAGGTCCGCGCCAGGATGTCGTTGTCGTTGGTGGCGATGACCAGCCGTTCGATCGGCAGGCCCATCTTCTTGGCTGCGTAGCCGGCGAAGATATCGCCGAAATTGCCGGTCGGCACGGTGAAGGAGACCGGCCTGTCCGGCGCGCCGAGCGACAGCGCCGAGGAGAAATAATAGACGATCTGGGCCATGATGCGGGCCCAGTTGATCGAATTGACGCCAGAAAGCGCAACCCGGTCGCGAAAGCCATGATCGTTGAACATGTCCTTGAGCAGGCCCTGGCAATCGTCGAAATTGCCTTCGATCGCCAGCGCGTGGACGTTTTCAGCCGTCGATGTCGTCATCTGCCGCTGCTGCACCGGCGAGACGCGACCGTGCGGGAAAAGGATGAAGATGTCGGTGCGGCTGCGCCCGGCAAACGCATCGATTGCCGCCCCGCCGGTATCGCCCGAGGTGGCGCCGACGATGGTGGCGTGCTGATCGCGTTCGGTAAGCACATGGTCCATCAGCCGGGCCAGAAGCTGCATCGCCACGTCCTTGAAGGCGAGCGTCGGCCCGTGGAAGAGCTCCAGGATGAAGGTGTTGGGGCCGGTTTGCACCAGCGGGCAGACGGCCTCGTGGCGGAAGGTGGCATAGGCTTCGCGCACCAGGCGTTCGAAGACGGGTGCGGGGATTTCGTCGCCGAGAAACGGCGACAGCACGCGGATGGCAAGATCGGGATAGGCAAGGCCGCGCATGGCGCGGATATCGGCCGCGGAAAACTGCGGCCACTCGCGCGGCACATAGAGCCCGCCGTCGCGCGCCAGGCCAGCCAGCACGGCGTCGGAAAATCCAAGAACGGGGGCTTCCCCGCGGGTACTCACATATTGCATGTCACAAATCCGTTACTGCTTGGCTTTTCCGTCCACCGCAAGGTGGTTAATTTCCGCGCTGGCTCAGTCGCATTTTTGCCGCGCGGTTGATATACGTCACCAGCTTTGCGAGAGGGAAGTGCAGTTTCATGGCGTTTCGTACATTCAGTGGTCGCTTTTTGGCGGGTCTTGCGCTCACCGGCTTTATGCTTGCCGCCGCCGGCTGCCAATCGGGCGACAATGGCATCCTGAACCTCGGCATCGGCAAGAAGGATCCAACCGCGCCACCGCCGCCACAGGACCCCAAGATACTGGCCAGCCAGCTGCAGGCCTATTGTCCGAGGGTGACGGTGCGAGACGGCACGGCATTCTACAACACCTATTCCAAGGACGCCCAGAAGCCCAAGCCCAGGCTCAAGAAGACGGGAGACGCCGCGCAGGACGCTGCGGCCCAGGCTGAGGCCGACGCCGCCGCTGCTACTCCGCCCGACGAGTCGGCGAACATCATCTACCAGGCATCGGTCAGCGACGTGACACGCGACTGCAGCCGTGCCAACGGCCAGTTGACGATGAAGATCGCGGTCGCCGGCAAAATCGTGCCGGGACCGAAATTCTCGCCCGGCACCATCACCATGCCGATCCGCACCGCCGTGATGCATGGCACCGAGGTCCTTTACTCGCAGCTTCACCAATATCAGGTCCAGGTCACCGACCCCTCGGTCGCCACCCAGTTCGTCTTCACCGATTCCAATGTCGTCGTGCCCGAGCCGACGGCGCAGGACTATCAGGCCTTTGCCGGCTATGATGAAAACGCGCCGAAGGCAACGACGGACAAGCCGAAGAAGACCCACAGGAAGAGAGCTGCCGCGACGAACTAGACTTGATCGCGGCAGTTGCACGAGGCGTGCGTCGCGGCGCACGCTTCTCAGGCGTCCGACCACTCCGACAGCGCCGCGACCACGCTTTTCAGCTCCGCCCATCGGCGGATCACCGTTTCGGCGCCGGCCTCGGTCAGCGCGTCGGCATGGCCGGGATAGCTATGGGTGGCGCCGGTGAAGCCGATCACCCGCATGCCGGCCGCCCTGGCGCCGTGGACGCCGTGCACGGAATCCTCGATAACGAAGGTGTTCGACGGGTTTGCGTTGAGTTTCTCCGCCGCGAACAGGAACACGTCTGGGGCAGGCTTGGTTTTTCCGGTCGGTGTTTCCATCGCGGAAAAAATGCGGTCCTTGAAGAAGGGCATCAGGTGAACCTTCTCCAGCATGAATTCGATCCGCTCCGAGCGTGAATTGGAACAGATGCAACGCTGCATGGTCACCGCGGCGACTGCCTCGCGCGCGCCATCGATGGCACGTACGTCGCTGCGCAATTTACGGTCGACCAGTTCTTCGGCGCGGTCGATCAACGATACCTGGAACGGGATGCTGGACTTCTCCTCGACCCGCATCATGATGTCCTTGAACGTCAGACCAGCGTAGGTCTCGGCGAGTTCTTCCGCGGAGATTTCGTACCCGGCTAGGGTAAGCAGCTCCGCCTCGACGCGAGCGGCGATGATTTCGGAATCGACGAGCACGCCGTCGCAATCGAAGATGACAAGGTCTGGCTGGGGCATGGTGATCCGGACAATGGGAGGATGAAGGGGGCCTCGGGAGGCTCAGGCGGCGCGGCATACACCAACAGGGCACCGTTCGCAAACTCTGCAGTCTTCACCGAATATTTACGCTGATCGGTAACCATAACGGAGAGTAAACTGTAACGCGTGCCTTGGGTGTCAGAATGTCTGCCGTGCGTCTTCTCGACGAGCTATCCCATGCCCCCCAGCAATCCGAATGGCTGGACACGATCCTCAAGGGCGACTGCGTCGCCGCGCTCGACCGGCTGCCCGAAAAGTCGATCGACGTCATCTTCGCCGATCCGCCCTACAATCTGCAACTCGACGGCGACCTGCACCGCCCCGATCAGTCCAAGGTCGATGCCGTCGACGACGATTGGGACCAGTTCGAGAGTTTTGAAGCTTACGACGCCTTCACCCGTGCCTGGCTCCTTGCGGCGCGGAGGGTCCTGAAGCCCAACGGCACCATCTGGGTCATCGGCTCCTATCACAACATCTTCCGGGTCGGCGCCAAGATGCAGGATCTCGGCTTCTGGATCCTCAACGACGTGGTCTGGCGCAAGACCAATCCGATGCCGAATTTCCGCGGCCGCCGCTTCCAGAACGCGCATGAGACGATGATCTGGGCCTCGCGCGACCAGAAGGGCAAGGGCTATACCTTCAACTATGAAGCCATGAAGGCGTCCAACGACGACATCCAGATGCGCTCCGACTGGCTGTTTCCGATTTGCACCGGCGGCGAACGGCTGAAGAACGACAATGGCGACAAGTTGCATCCGACGCAGAAGCCGGAAGCGCTGCTCGCCCGCATCATGATGGCCTCGACCAAACCGGGCGACATCGTGCTCGATCCCTTCTTCGGCTCCGGCACCACCGGCGCGGTCGCAAAACGCCTCGGCCGCCATTTCGTGGGCATCGAACGTGAGCAGGCCTATATCGACGCCGCCAACGAGCGCATCGATGCGGTGCGGCCGCTGGACGGTGCGGATCTCACCGTGCTTACCGGCAAGCGAGCCGAGCCGCGCGTTGCCTTCGTCAGCCTGATCGACACCGGGCTGATGATGCCGGGCGCGACGCTCTACGACGCCAAGAAGCGCTGGGCCGCCAAGGTGCGCGCCGATGGCACGGTGGCGATCGGCGACAGCGCCGGCTCGATCCACAAGATCGGCGCCGAAGTGCAGGGGCTGGATGCCTGCAACGGCTGGACCTTCTGGCACTATGAGCGCAGCGGCGGCCTCACCCCGATCGACGAGCTTCGCCGCATCGCACGGCTTGGCATGGAGCGGGCAGGGGCCTGATCTCGAGATCAGGCCTTGTCTTCCTCCAGGATGATTTCGCTGACCTCGCCTTTCGCCATCAGCGAAAGCTGATTGGCAAAACGCGACAGACGCGCATAGTCCGTCCGCAGTCGCACACGCGCAAAGCCACGGGCCTCGATCTCCTCCGCGACCTCGATCTGAACGAACAGGTGACCGACTCCGTCTGCCGGGAAGACCGAGATGCTTATCAGGCCGGGCGATCTCAGAGCCAGATTCGAACGCTTAAGCGGATAGGCCCGCAGCGACGCAATAAACTCGCTTACCTCGTCGGTCGGAAAATAGGCATCGCCATGTCCTCGAAAGTGGCCATGCTCGACACTGGCGTCGAGCATCGACCATTCCGGGTTAAAGGTTAGAATCAGCTTGCCCATTGCCGATCACGATTATGTCACGATGCCGTACCGCTCAAGATCGGCTTGAAGCGTCTTCGCATCGGTGAACAGCACCGACTGCCAGCCTGCCGCCTTGGCGCCGTCTACATTCTTCTGGCTGTCGTCGATGAACAGCGTCGCGGCCGGTTCGAGGCCGAATGCGGCGACGTGATGATCGTAGATGCCGCGATCCGGCTTGATCATGCCGATCTCGCCGGAAATGGTCACGCCGCGTGGCCGGTCGAGAAAATCGAAGCGCTCGCGTGCCTCGGCCAGCGTGTCGCTGGCGAAGTTGGTCAGCATGGTCACGTCGTGGCCGCCCTCGATCAGGCCGAGCATGATGGCGACGCTGTCGTCATAGGCGTGCGGCACCATTTCGTGCCAGTGGCGGCGGAAACCGCGGATGTTTTCCGCGTGATCGGGATGGTCCGCGATCAGCAGCGCCTCGGCCTCTTCCCACGTCCGGCCGCGGTCCTGCTCGATGTTCCAGTCATGCGTGCAGACATTGTCGAAAAACCACCTTCTCTCCTCGGCATCCGGAATGAGGCGGTTGAACGGAATGTTGGGATCGTAGTGGATCAGCACCCTGCCGATGTCGAAAACGATGTGGCGTATTTCAGTCATGGGGCCTCTTTGCATGGTGTGGCGACGGCTTTTTCGTCGCGCCGGGTATCGCAGCCTCGATTGCCTTTTTCATGACAGTGGGCAGCGCCTCGCCGGAAATCTCGTGGGCGAGCGACCAGAAATGCCCCTCCGGCGCATCACCTTTGATGTGGGCGTGAAAGACTTCGAGTTCGAGAGCGAAATGCGTGAAGACATGGGCAATCTGGCCGGCACGCCGCCAGTTGGCAGGGAAAGGCGCGGCCGCTTGCGTCGTGCCCCCATCGATCCGCGCGGTCCAGCCTGTCGTCGGCACCTCGGTCATGCCGCCAAGCAAGCCCTTCTCCGCCCGTTTGCGCAGAAGAATGGCACCGTCGCCCCGCACGGCGACGAAGGCTGCGCCGCGCCGCAGGGGCTTGTCGACCTTGGGCAGGCGCACTGGGAAGTGCTCGGGATCGCCTGAAACGACCGCGCTGCAGTCTTCGCTAAGCGGGCACAGCATGCAGCGCGGTCGGCGCGGCGTGCAGATCGTGGCGCCGAGATCCATCATCGCCTGGGCGAAGTCGCCCGGCCTTGTCCCTGGCACCATGCGCTGGACGTAGGCACGGATTTCCGGCTTGGCCTCGCTCAGCGGCGTCGTGATCGAAAACAGCCGGGAGATGACGCGTTCGACATTGCCATCGACCACGGCGGCAGGGCGGTCGAAGGCGATTGCCATGATGGCCGCCGACGTATAGGCGCCGATGCCGGGCAGTTCTCTCAACCCCGTCTCGGTGTCGGGGAACCGGCCGCCACGCAGGGCCACCAGATCGGCACAAGCTTTGAGATTGCGGGCGCGGGAGTAGTACCCGAGCCCGGCCCAGGCTTTCATCACGTCCTCGGTCGGCGCCGCGGCCAGTGCCACGACGTCAGGCCACTTCTCGACGAAAACCCGGAAATAGGCCTTCACCGCTTCGACCGTGGTCTGCTGCAGCATGACTTCGGACAGCCAGATGCGATAGGGATCGGGCCTCACGCCCCGCGCATGCTCGCGTGGCGTGATCCTCCACGGCAGCTCGCGATGATGCACATCATACCAGCCGAGCAGGCGGTATGCGATATCGTCGCTATCTCCAGATGCGACTGGGCTGCTATCTCGGGATGCGGTCTTGCGGGTCTGGTCTGCTGGTGCCATTGATCGGGAATTGGCCTTGGCCGATACTGATGAAGGTTGTGGCTGGAGAACGTACATGGCAGGGAGAACGCCCTACGGCAATCCCGTCCCGGTCAGCGATCTCGCGACCAAGATCCTCGATCCGGTGCTGCGCAAGCGGGCCGGCATTTCGATCGGCCTCGTCCAGTCATGGGAAGAGATTGCCGGGCCACGGCTGGCCAGCCACTCGCGCCCCGAAAAAATCCAGTGGCCGCGCCGCATGCATGAGGACGATCCGTTCGAGCCGGCGGTGCTGGTCATCGCCTGCGAAGGCATGGCGGCGCTTCATCTGCAGCACGAGACCGGCGAGATCATCAACCGGGTCAACGCCTTCCTCGGTTTCACCGCCATCAGCCGCATCCGGATCCTGCAGAAGCCGGTGACAGCCGACAAGGGAAGGCGCAGACCGGCCCTCAGGCCGCTGACGGCGGCCGAGAAGACGAAACTGTCGGGGACCGTCGGCCTGGTCGACAATGATGAGTTGCGCGCCTCGCTGGAAAGACTTGGCGCGACCATTATCGGGGAGAGGAAGTCATAGACCCCCTGAAGAACGTCATGGATTTGTCGTCAATATCTCGCATTCGTGATCGCCCTTGTCAGGTTTCGCGATTGGATTGGGGATGGAGATGCCTTAATTCGCGCCAACTCTCGCCTTTTCGTGCCTTTGCATTGCAAAATCCAACCCTTGTCAGGTGATTCGTATGAACCGTCCCCCGTTCGGCCAAAGCTTGTCTCGCAGAAGCGTCCTGTCTTCGCTGGCCGCCATTCCGGCGGTCGCCCTGCTCGCCGCCTGCAGCGACTCCAGCGAGGAAGCCAAGGCCGCGGATGTGAAGCCCGCGAACCCTGCCACTCCCGCGAAGCCCGCCACGCCGGCCGCCGCAACCGCGCCGGAAGCCCAGGGCACCGTGGATATGGCGGAACTGATGAAGCCGGGTGCGCTGCCCGACAAGCAGCTTGGCAAGGACGACGCCAAGGTTACCATCGTCGAATATGCCTCGATGACCTGCCCACACTGCGCGCATTTCGCCGAGACCACCTTTCCGGAACTGAAGACCAAGTACATCGACACCGGCAAGGCGCGCTACATCCTGCGCGAATTCCCGTTCGATCCGAGTGCCGAAGCCGGTTTCATGCTGGCGCGCTGCGCCAAGGATAACTATTACCCTATGGTCGACGTCCTGTTCAGGCAGCAGGCGAACTGGGTTGGCGTTCAGAACACCAAGGATGCGCTGCTGCAAATCTCGAAGCTCGCCGGTTTTACACAGGAGTCCTTCGAGGCCTGCTTGACGGACCAGAAACTTCTGGACGATGTGAGATCGGTCCAGAAGCGCGGCGCTAATGAATTCAAGGTCGACTCGACGCCGACCTTTTTCATCAACGGTAAGACCTACAAAGGGGCGATGTCGATTGAGGAAATGTCGGCCATCATCGACCCTCTGCTCTGATGTCCAGTCAGCACTGAGGCTGCGGCGCTCCGGCGTGCGCGGCTTCTTGTCGTGCCGCGAATTCCTTTTGCAAAACCGCGCAAACCCGCTTAATGGGCGGCGCGAATGAAGTTTTCGCGCCTTCGCCTCCTCGGTTTCAAGTCCTTCGTCGAGCCCGGCGAGTTCGTCATCGAACGCGGACTGACCGGCATTGTCGGGCCGAATGGCTGCGGCAAGTCGAACCTGGTCGAGGCGCTGCGCTGGGTGATGGGCGAAAGCTCCTACAAGAACATGCGCGCGTCCGGCATGGACGATGTCATCTTTTCCGGCTCGGGCACGCGCCCGGCACGCAACACCGCCGAAGTCACGCTTTTCCTCGACAACAGTGATCGCTCGGCGCCCGCGGCCTTCAACGATGCCGACGAATTGCAGGTGTCGCGCCGCATCGAGCGCGAGGCGGGCTCGCTTTATCGCATCAATGGCAAGGAAGCGCGCGCCAAGGACGTGCAGCTTCTGTTCGCCGACCAGTCGACCGGCGCGCGTTCGCCGTCGATGGTCGGTCAGGGCCGTATCGGCGAACTGATCCAGGCCAAGCCGCAGGCGCGCCGCGCCCTTCTCGAAGAGGCGGCCGGCATTTCCGGCCTGCACACCCGCCGCCACGAGGCAGAACTGCGGCTGAAGGCGGCCGAGCAGAACCTCGAACGGCTGGACGACGTCGTCGGCGAACTGGAAAGCCAGATCGAAAGCCTGAAGCGCCAGGCGCGCCAGGCCTCCCGCTTCAAGAACCTGTCGGCCGATATCCGCAAGGCCGAAGCAACGCTCTTGCATCTGCGCTGGACGCTGGCCAAGACCCAGGAGGGCGATGCGCGCTCGGCACTTGCCGTTGCCACGGCACTTGTCGGCGACCGTGCCGCCGCACAGATGGCCGCCGCCCGCGAGCAAGGCATCGGCGCTCACCGCCTGCCCGATCTGCGCGACGCGGAAGCCGCCGCGGCCGCTGCCTTCCAGCGCCTGTCGATCGCCAAGTCGCAGATCGAGGAGGAAGCCGGCCGTATCCGTGCCCGTCAGAGCGAACTCGAGCGCCGGCTGCAGCAACTCGACGGCGACATCGCCCGTGAGGAGCGCATGGTTCGCGACAATGCGGACATCCTCGAACGCCTGCGCACCGAGGAAGCCACGCTCAATTCCGAAAATGCCGGTGCCGCCGAGCGCGAGGCGAGCACCCGCGCCGCCTTCGAACAGGCGGCATCGACGCTTTCGCAAAGCGAAGCCAAGCTCGCCACGCTGACCGCCGAGCGGGCAGAGGCCGCCGCCGCGCGCAACCAGATCGAACGGACGCTGCGCGACACCGCCGAGCGCCGCGACCGCTTCGCGCGTCAGCTTGCCGACGTCGACCGCGAATTGTCGGAGATACTCTCCAAGGTCGCCGGCCTGCCGGATCCCGCCGAGAAGCGCGTGCTGGTCGAACAGGCCATGGCGCTGCTGGAGGAAGCCGAGGCTGCCGTATTGGAGGCCGAACAGTCGGTTATCGATGCCCGCGCCACCGAAAGCGCTGCCCGGCCGCCGCTTCAGGATGCCAGGGCCGAGCTGGCGCGGATCGAGACGGAAGCGCGTACGCTGGCCAAGATACTCAATGCCGCCAGCGGCGACCTTTTCCCCGCCGTGCTGGAACAGATCAGCGTCGAGCGCGGTTTCGAGACGGCGCTTGGTGCGGCCCTTGGCGAAGACCTCGACGTGCCGCTCGACCGCAGCGCGCCGGTGCATTGGGGCGAAAGCGGAATCCAGCCCGGCGACGCGGCTCTGCCCGAGGGCGTCAGGAGCCTTGCAAGCGTGGTTCACGCCCCGGCACAGCTCGCCCGCCGCCTGGCGCAGATCGGTATCGTTGTATCAGGCGATGGCCGCCGCCTGCAGGCCCTTCTTGCTCCCGGCCAGCGGCTGGTCAGCCGCGAGGGCGCGCTGTGGCGCTGGGATGGCTTGACCGCCAGTGCCGACGCACCGACCGCCGCCGCACAGCGGCTGGCGCAGAAGAACCGGCTGGCCGAGCTCGATGCCGAGGCGATACAGGCGACGCTTGTCCTGCGTCAGGCCGAAGAAGCGTTGGCGCAGGCCGAACAGGCGCTTCGCCTGGCGAGCGAGGCCGAGCGCAATGCGCGCCAGGCCGGTCGTGAAGCCCAGCATCGGCTGGACGCTGCCCGCAATGCGCTGGCTGAGGCCGAACGGGCCGGCGGCGAATTGCAGAGCCGCCGCGCCGCACTGGATGAGGCGCGTGCGCGCATCGTCGACAGCCATGAGGAGACCTCGGCGGCCTTCGCCGAGGCGGAAATGCTGCTGCAGGACGCGCCCGATCTCGGCGACCTACAATTGCAGCTCGAACAGTCCTCGGCCAATGTTGCCCGCGACCGCGCCACGCTTGCCGATGCGCGTGCGGTGCACGAGGGTCTGCGGCGCGAAGCCGAGGCGCGCGCGCGCCGGCTCGATGCCATTGGCGCCGAGCGCGGCAACTGGCTGGAGCGGGCTGAAAACGCCTCGACACAGATCGCATCGCTTGGCGAACGCAAGGCCGAAGCCGAGGCCGAACGCGAGCGGTTGGCGGATGCGCCCGATGAAATCGACGCCAAGCGGCGCGCGCTGCTGTCGCAGCTCACCGAGGCCGAGACTTTGCGCAAGGCGGCGGCCGACCGTTTGCAGGAAGCCGAGAACCGGCAATCCGAACTGGACAAGGCCGCCACCGGCGCCATCCAGTTCCTGGCCGAGGCGCGCGAGACCCGCGTTCGCGCCGAAGAGCGGCTGACCGCGGCCGACGAACGTCGGCTGGAGGTCGAGGCACGCATCCAAGAGACGCTGAACACGCCGCCGCATCTGGTCATCCGCCATACCGGTCTGGAGGCTGACAGCCCGATGCCTGATATGGCCGAGATCGAGCGTCAGCTCGATCGGCTGAAGATCGAGCGCGAACGGCTGGGCGCCGTCAACCTGCGCGCCGAGGAAGAGCAGAAGGAGCTTTCCGACCGGCTCGAGGCGATCGTGTCGGAACGCGAGGACATCATCGAGGCGATCCGCAAGCTCAGGCAAGCAATCCAGAGCCTCAACCGCGAAGGCCGTGAGCGGCTGCTTGCCGCCTTCGACGTCGTCAACAGCCATTTCCAGCGGCTGTTCTCGCATCTGTTCGGCGGCGGCACGGCGGAGTTGCAGCTGATCGAATCCGACGATCCGCTCGAGGCAGGCCTCGAAATCCTGGCCCGCCCGCCCGGCAAAAAGCCGCAGACCATGACGCTGTTGTCCGGCGGCGAGCAGGCGTTGACGGCGATGTCGCTGATCTTCGCGGTGTTCTTGACCAATCCGGCGCCGATCTGCGTGCTCGATGAAGTCGACGCCCCGCTCGACGATCACAATGTCGAGCGCTTCTGCAATCTCATGGACGAAATGGCTGCCACCACCGAGACGCGCTTCGTCATAATCACCCACAACCCGATCACCATGGCCCGCATGAACCGGCTGTTCGGCGTGACCATGGCCGAGCAGGGCGTCAGCCAGCTTGTATCGGTCGACCTGCAGGCCGCCGAAGCGATGCGCGAGGCGAGCTGACTCGTCGCGCGCCACGCCGGCCCGTCTGGCCTAGAAATAGGTTCGCGGCGCGACAAGGTTGTTCTGCTGGCGAACATAGAAACAATAGAAGCCGAACGCCGCGGCGAACCACATGAAAGCCTCACCCATAGCCAGCCGGTTGTTTGAATTGGTAAGGATGGTTAGGGCGAAGAAGACCAGTGTTGAGATGTAGCAGGACCATGCGGCCGGAGCGATAAGCTTGGCCCGCATGGCCAGCAGAACCTGCCTGGCCGACCACGTGTAGAGAAAGGCGAAGAACGCCAGTCCGACCACACCATAACGCACGGCAATCTCCAGATAACCGTTGTGGAAGACGTTGAAGATCATGGGATGATAGGTTCTGTGCTCCCATTCGGTCAGCCAGCTGGAACTGGCTCCGAAGATCGGGTGGCGTTTCCAGATCTCGATCGCGTCCGCCCACAGCATCAGCCGTTCCTTGGCTGCAAGTGGAACCGTATCGCTCGCGATGGCGCGGTCGAAGGCCGGGAGGACGCCATGCCTCAAGACATCCGGAACCAGGGCCTTGGCGAAGATCATGGTGTCGCCGGCGGTGGACGAGAAGATGTTGTGTGTTGCTACAACGCCGGCCGCCACGATCGCCAGAACGCCACCCGAAACCAACAGTTCGCGGCGATGGCCTCTCGCCAGGGTCATGACCGCCAACAAGAGCAGGACCAGCGCAAGCGCAAGCCAGACACCCTTTGACCGCATCCCAATGATGTTGACGAGGGCAAACAGCAGGATGGCTGTCGACAGCGCCCAATGCAGGTTCTTGGTTGCTTTCCTCAGGTCCGTTCTTTGGGCTGTGTATGCCATGAATTGTAGCGTGCAAAGGAAGATGAAACCGGCCGCCACCGACGCGTGGATAGGATTGTTGAAAAGCCGCGGGGTCGGTTGGATGCCTTGAAACATGTCCGAATAGAAGGTGTCCGCCGCCAGGAAGACAAGACTGAGGATCATGAACCAGAGGACGAGCCGCGCGGGCTGCCTGACAAACAGCAGAAACGCGAAGCCGGTCGTCGCGTAGAACAGCGGAAACATGTAAATGCCTTCGGCGCCACCCAACTGGTGGGTGCCGAAATAGACGATCGCCAGTCGGATGAAGACATAGAGCGACCAACCTATGCACAGACCGCCGACCCAACCGATCAGCGGTTTGCTGTAGGTCCACAGGTCCACCCTGAACCAGCGGACGACTGCGACCAAGGCCAGCGCCAGCCCCGCATAGCGGTAGGTGTCGGCCTCGCGCCAGACCGCGGAGACCAAGGCGAGAATAGCGAGTGCCGCAAGCAACAGAAGCAGGGTGTTGCGCGGCGCGGCGCCCCTGGCATAATCCGGGGTTTCTCGCGGCAAAGGGGGCCGCAGCAGGACGTGATGCAGGCGGCGCAGCTCGTCGCTGGCCCGCAACGCCCCGGCGCGTAGCCGGCTCGGCCCGCCAAGCCTTGCGAATTTGTAGCTTCCCGAGGGACCGGCTATGCCGGAAATCTTGCTGCTGGCGGCGAAGCCAAGCACGTTTTGGCGGACCGAATAGACTTTCAGGCCGGTATCCCAAAATCGTTCGAGTGCGACGTCCCATGGCATTTTCATTACGGCGAGCGCCGACAACAGTCCCCGCGCCCCCTCCCGCGTAACCAGATAGGCGGCCGCTGAGCCTTGCGGGCCATGCAGCGCGCGACCGATCTCGTCGCCTTCCGTCGTCTCGACGGCGCGCATGAAGAAGCTCATGCGATGGTTGATCAGCTTGATGACGTCGAAATCCGGGACCGCCGCGATGATGGCCTCGATGCGCGGTATGGTGTTTTCGCTGAAGAGGACGTCGTCCTCGACAATCAGGCCATGAGCGCCGCCGCTGGCCAGGAACGTTTCCAGCGCTTGGATATGGCTGCGGTAACAGGCATATTCGCCGGGCAGAATGTCGCGCCCGCTTAGCTTGCGCGCGGTTGGAAGATCGATCTCCGTCCATTCCTCTTTGGCAAGCGCACGGCCGTCGATGGCCGCAATGCGCTGCAAGGTCAGGCCGGCCGCCTCGGCGCTGGCGACCAATTCGCTCCAACGACCGGTCTCGCGATCGAGGTTGATGGCGAAGATAGGAAGGTTCATTGAAGTTCCATGTTGAGCCGCCACCCCTCTTGGTCGATTCTTCGACGACCTTGTATGGAAAAGAGGGAGATGTTCAATACTATTCAGACCATGTGCAAAGTGACGATCCCCGTTTGCCGCGATTTGCACTGGGAGGCTCGAGCCACTCCAAACCCCTTCGGGCCAAAAGTGTTACCCCCATGTCTCCGGTATAAACCGTAACCCATGTGTCCGGAACGGACCTAAAGGGATGGCTGGGGTTCTTGGAAGCTTTTCGAACTTTTTGGGGTCGTGTCCCCGCCGGGATTGCATGCGCTTATGGGAGAAATTCGGATATCAGATTCGATTTTAGAGAAATTTGACCAGACATCGACTCTTTATCGCGTCCCTCCCGTGTCGTGACGTCAGTTCCAAACCTCCTGTTGGTTTGACGTGCTTAGCGGTGGCTTAGCACTTCATGGTCGGAATTTGAGTCCAGAGTTGGCGCGGCTTGGAACCAACATCGTCCGCATTGCCCCAGAAGGTCCCACGAACGAATTCCGACGGTGTGGATTTAGCGGTCGTATGCGGGTCTGTTTGATAGGGCTGATGGAGCGTTGTCGGCACAATAATAGAATTCCGCACATAGTTTCCGTACACGAACAGCTCTTGATCCGCTGATTAAACCTGCACGGAGAACGGTCGTTTTCCGGACCTCGGTCGATGCCATTTTGAACTCCTAGTCGACCCCGCCACGTCTCGGCTTGCGGAGCCGTTACCGCGTTCGTTTTGTGGCGACCGTGGCGCGGATGCGACACTGATCAGAAAATTAAGATGCTCTCAATAATATTTGGCAGTAGTTCTCAACTTGTGGACAATTCTCAGTTACAGAGTGTGAGTCGGCGAGAATGCGAATGTATAATAACATTAGCAACTCATAATACTTAGGCGGGGTAAGTTATAGTGGAATTGCTCGGCGGCGAGACGGTTCAACGCCTTTCTCAATTCGGCGAACGCACTGGAATATCCGGCTTTCGGTTGCATGGAAATCCGAGGGGCAACAGCACGGCATTGGATTCGCGCATCTTGCGCGGTGGCCGCATGACCAAGTGCAAGGGCGAAGCTGCAAGCTATGCGCCAAATGTGGCGCATCTCGTCTCGACTGTCGCACGCAAGTGGGGCGCCCGGCTTCTGCCGGCCGCGCTGCTGATGGGACTTGCCGCAGGTTCGGCCAGTGGTGCCGACAGATACTGGGATCCCAACGGCACGGCAGCCAACCGCGGCGGCACGGGCATATGGGACACAAGCTCGTCTTTCTGGAGCCCCAACGGGGATGGCGTCAGCGGCCCGTACACCATCTGGAGCAACGCCGCGATCGATAATGCCATTTTCGGCGGACTCAACGGCACCACCGCCACGGTGACGCTGAACACGCCGATCATCGCGCACAACCTCACCTTCGATCTCAACACCACCTATACGCTGACCGGCAGCACGCTGACGCTCGGCGGCGCGACACCGACGGTCACCACCGACGGCACCGCCACGATCAATTCGATTCTTGCCGGCAACGCGGGGCTGACCAAGGCGGGCGCCGGCGTCCTGACCCTCACCGGCGCCAACACCTTCAGCGGCGGCGTGAACGTCGCTGCGGGCACCTTGAGCGTCAGCGGCGATTCGTCGCTTGGCGCCGCGGGTAACGCCATCAATCTGTCCTCGGGTGCCACTTTTCGAAGCACCGGCGCGCTAGCCGCTGGCCGCGTTGTTACGCTGCTCTCCGGCTCCTCCGCGATTGGTGGGGGCGTCGGCTCGGCCCACATCACCGGGACGGGTGGCTTTTCCCTGGTCGCAGCGACGACGCTGAGCGACAACACCAACGATTTCACCGGGGCTGTAGGGACCGATGGCTCCAACCTGTCCTTCACATCGATCGGCAATCTGGGCGAGGCGAGCGCCCTGGGAGCGGCGACCACGGCGGCCAATGGCGCAGTCTCCGTCCGCAACGCTTCCGCCATCTATCTTGGCAGCGGCAATACCTCAAACCGTGGCTGGAACATGGCGCCCAGCACCGGCTCCTCGGCTCTGAGAAACCAGGGAACCGGCACGCTAACGGTTACCGGAGACATAATCGCGGGGGGAGGGTATGACGCGTCCGTCATTCTGGATGCGCAGACCGCTGACCTGGCGCTGCTTGGCGTCATCAGCAGCAACCGTGCAACCCGGCCGTTTGTATTCAGCGGCGGCGGGACAAACCGCAGCATTACACTGAATGGTGCCAACACCTTTGCCGGTGCCGTCACGATCCAGGCCGTCACCCTTAGGGCAAACGCACTGGCCGACCAGGGCACCGCGAGTTCGCTGGGGACCGGTGCCGGCGTCGGGACCATCTCGCTCAACAACGGCGCGCTGTCCTATATCGGCACGGGGAGCAGCACCAATCGCGGGCTTTCGATCAATGGCAGCAGCAGCGTCCTCAACGACGGTACGGGCGCGCTCACTCTCAGCGGCGCGGTCGCGTTCAATCCTGCGGCTCCTGCCGACACCTTCACCCTTGGCGGCAGCTTCGCAGGCAGCAACACGCTTTCGGGGGTGATTTCCGGCGCCGGCAACCTGGTCATGAACGGCGCCGCGGGAAGTATCTGGCTGCTCAGCGGCGCCAACACCTATGTTGGGACGACCACCGTTACATCGGGCACCTTGCAGGCCGGCAGCAGCCAGGCTTTCGGCACGCCGAATGCAGTAACCGTCAATGGCGGTACGCTGGACCTCAACACGCACGATATCATGGTCACCTCGCTTGCGGGAACGGGCGGCAGCGTGGCGCTCAACGGCGCCGACCTGACGGTCAACGGCGCTGCCAGCACGAGCTATGCCGGCAGCATCACCGGCACCGGCGGCCTCGTCAAGCGTGGCACGAGCGCACTGACGCTGACCGGACAAAGCACTTACACCGGAGGCACGACGATCAATGGCGGCTCGCTGGCGCTGAATTTCGCCGCCCCAGGAGCACCGGCAAGCGACATCATCTCGAACGCGTCGACGCTCGACATGGCCGGCGGCACGCTCACCCTCACCGGGGCGACGGGCCTGGCGAACAGTCAGACTTTCAATGGGCTGAACGTCACGGCAGGCAACAACCGCATCGTTGCGACCTCCGGCGCGGGTGGCAGCATGACGTTGAACCTCGGCGCGCTGACGCACACGGGCGGTCTGATGGACTTCACGCTGCCCACCAGCGGCGCCATCACCACGACCAACGGCGATGAAGCCCTGGGATGGGCGACGGTCAACGGCACGGACTATGCGCAGGTGCAGGCGAGCACCATCACCGCCTTCACCGCCTATGCGAACAAGGATGACGCCAGCACCTGGGCGACCGGCGACGTCGTCAGCGATGCTGGAGGAGCGGCCAATACCGCCTTCTTCAACACCGTCGCCGGCAGCGTCCGGCTCGGCGGCCTCAAATATACCGCGGCCGCCGACTCCACGGTCACCGTGGGCGGCGGCAACACGCTAGGCGTGGACGGCACGATCATCGTCGCCTCCAGCGTCGGCAATGCCAGCCAGACGATCACCGGCGGCTCGCTCACCGGCAGCGCCGGCGGCGGCACTGTCGGCGTCCTTCACAACGGCACCGGCAGCGGCACGTTCACGATCGCATCGGCGATCGTCGACAATGGTGGCGCCACCGGCTTCATCAAGGGCGGCATCGGTCGCGTCTCCTTGACCGGCGCCAACACCTACACCGGTGGAACGACGCTCAGCGGTGGCACGCTCGTCGTCAACAGCGTCGCCAATGGCGGCGTGGCGAGCAGCATCGGCGCATCGTCGGCGGCCTCATCGAACCTGGTGATCGAGAGCGGCACGTTGGAGTATACGGGCGGCACGGCGACGACTGATCGCGGCTTCACGCTGGTGAACGGCGGTCCGTCGCGCACGATCCAGGTCGACAATGGCGGCGCCAACCTGACTTTCGGTGGCGTGGTCGTCGGCCCGGACGACGCCAGCCTGACCAAGACCGGCTCGGGCACGCTGACGCTCGCGAACGCCGCCAACACCTACACCGGTATCACGACGGTATCGGCCGGCACCCTGTCGGTCAACGCGCTGGCGAACGGCGGCGTGGCAAGCGGCATCGGCGCATCGACAGCGGATTCCGCGAACCTTGTGCTCCAGGGCGGCGGCGGGCTGCAATATACGGGCGTAACGGGCAGCAGCGACCGCGGTTTCACGCTGGGGACTGGCAATGGCCGGATCGGCGTGAGCGATCCTGCCGCCACGCTGACGCTCAGCGGCACGGCGATCGGTTCTGGCGGGCTGATCAAGGAAGGCGGCGGCACGCTGCTGCTGTCCGGCACCAATCTCTACTCGGGCGGTACGACGATCACCGCCGGCGCACTGCGTGCGGGTTCGGTTCAGGCGTTCGGCAGCCAAACCGCACTGATGACCGTCAATGCAGGCGCGACGCTGGATCTCGCCGGATTCGCAAACAGGGTCGGTGCACTTGCCGGCGGCGGCTCCGTCGTCCTGGGTTCGGCCACGCTGACCTCGGGCGGCGCTAGTGGCACTTTCACCGGCGCGATCAGCGGCAGCGGCGGCTTCTTCCAGACGGCCGGCGGCGTCCAGACGATCGTCGGCTGCAACAACAGCTATACCGGCGCCACTTCAGTAAGTGGTGGGACGTTGAGCGTGGACTGTCTCGCCAATGGCGGGCTTGCCAGTGGCATCGGCGCGTCGAGCAGTGCTTCCGCCAATCTGGTCCTGAATAACGGCAACCTGATCTACACCGGCGGCAGCACAACCACCAATCGCGGGTTCACGCTGGGCGGGACTGGAACCCTCACGGTTAACAATCCCGCCGCCACGCTTCAATTCAGCGGCGCGGTTGGAGGTACAGGGCTGTTGCAGAAGGCGGGCACTGGTACCTTGGTCCTGTCCGGCGCCAACACCTACACCGGCGGCACGTCCGTCACCGCGGGGATCTTGCGCGCCGGCTCGACCAGCGCCTTCGGGTCGGGAGGGGTCGCGCTCTCAAACACCGCTGGTGTCACACTCGATCTTGCCGGCTTCAACAACACCGTCGGCTATCTAAACGGGGGCGGTGCGCTCGGCGGCAACGTCACGCTCGGCACGGCGACGCTGACGCTGAACTGGCCTTCCGGGACCGCCAGCTATGCTGGCGCCATCAGCGGCAGCGGCGGCCTCGTCAAGAATGGTGCCATCACCCAAATTCTCACGGGTTGTAGCAGCAGCTATACCGGCAGCACCACGATCAACGCTGGCGTGATCGAGGCTTCATGCCTGGCCAATGGCGGCAGCAACAGTGCGATCGGCGCTTCCAGCGCCAGCGCAAGCAATCTGATCCTCAATGGCGGAACCCTGCGCTACACCGGCGCGGCCGGAAGCACGGATCGCCTGTTCACGCTCGGCGCCTCGGCCGCAAGCAGGCTGGAGGCTTCCGGCACGGGTGCGATCGCGTTTACCGGCACCGGGCCGATCGGGTTCTCGACTGCCAACACCAGTCAGACGCTGACGCTCGGCGGCACCAATACCGGCAATAACAGCCTGGCCGCGCGGATCACCAACAATGGCGCGGGCGTGACGTCGCTTAGCAAAGACGGTCTCGGCACCTGGATTCTCAACAACCCGAGCAGCAGCTATACCGGCGTCACCACGATCAATGGTGGCGTACTCGGGGTGGACAAGCTCTCTAATGGCGGCATCGCGAGCAGCATCGGCGCGTCGTCGGCCGCCGCGTCCAATCTGATCATCGGCAACGGCTCGACGCTGCGCTACACCGGCGCGGGCGACATCACCAACCGCCTGTTCACCCTTTCGGCCGGCACCACCTTCGTCGAATCCTCGGGCACGGGCGCAGTGGTCTTTACCGACACGGGACCGGTGACCCTGGCGGGCACCAACCAGGCGCGCACCATCGCGCTAGGCGGCACCAACACCGGCAACAACACGCTCGCCGGATCGATCGGCAATGCCGGCACCGGCATCACCACGCTGGCCAAGAACGACAGCGGCACCTGGGTGCTGACCGGCAACAACACATTCACCGGCAACACCGTTATCAACAACGGCAATCTGATGATCGGCAATGGCGGCACGTCAGGCAATGCCGGCGCCGGCAATGTGATCGTCAATGCCCCGACCTCGACGCTGTCGATCAACCGCAGCGACACGTTCAACTTCACGGGAACGCTGAGCGGGCCCGGCAGCCTGGCGCAGATCGGCACCGGCACCACGGTGCTGACCTCGGCCGGCAACGCCATCGGCGCGACCAGCATCAGCGCCGGCACGCTGCAAGTGAACGGCGCTCTGGCCACCGCGACGATCGCCATGACCGGCGCCGGCACGCTGACCGTGAACGGCACCGTGCAGGCACCCGGCGCCACGCCTTCGACGGTGACCGGCGACGCGGGGGCGAGCACGATCAACGTCAATGCGGGCGGCACGTTGCAGGCCAATGGCGACCTCGGTGGCGGCAACGACGTCGTCAATGTCAGTGGCACCCTCAATACGGGCGCCGCCGCGCTGAACCTTGGCGCCGGCAACGATACGCTGGTGCTCAATGATACCGCCGTGTTGAGCGGCACCGGCGTCAATGCCGGCACTGGCGGCGAGAGCGGAACCGGCGACACGCTGCAGGTGAACACCGCCGCAGGCCGCACCCTCGATAGCGCCAACGTCACCAGCTTCGAGAGCCTCCTCAAGCAAGGCTCGGGCGCATTGATCCTGACCGGCAATCAAAGCTACAGCGCCGGCACGACGATCCAGGCCGGTACGCTGCAGGTCGGCAACGGCGCGGCGGCCGGCGCGCTCACGACGCCAACCGTGACGAACAACGGCACGCTCGCCTTCAACCTGAACAGCGCCTACACCTTTGGCGGCGCGATCTCGGGCAGCGGCGTGGTGAACAAGCTGGGCACCGGGGTCACGACGCTCACCGGCACCAACAGCTATACCGGCGCGACCAACGTCAATGCGGGCACCCTGCTCGTCAACGGCAACCAGTCGAGCGCGACAGGGCTGACCTCGATCGCCAGCGGGGCGACGCTGGGCGGCACCGGCATCATCGGCGGCAGCGTCACGGTCGCCGACGGCGGCGCCATCAATCCGGGCGGCGTCGGCAATGCCGCCGGAATCCTGACGATCAACGGCAGTCTTGCGCTCAACGACAGCTCGGCCCTCAACTACAATTTCGGCCAGGCGAATGTCGCCGGCGGCGCGTTCAACGACCTGATCAATGTCGGCGGCAATCTTACGCTGGATGGCCAGATGAACATCACGACCAGCCCCGGCGGCACGTTCGGCCCTGGCCTCTATCGCGTCATGAACTACAATGGCGCGCTCACCAACAATGGCCTGACCGTCAGCGATCCGAACTATTTCGTGCAGACCTCGATCGCCAACCAGGTCAATCTGGTCAATTCGGCCGGCCTGACGCTGAGCTACTGGGACGGCGACGCCGGGCCGCATTCCAACAGCATCGTCAATGGCGGCAACGGCACCTGGCAGGCGGCGGGCGACCAGAACTGGACCGACGACACCGGCGTCTTCGCCGCGCCGTTCGCCAATGCCAGCTTCGCCATCTTTGCTGGCACCGCGGGCACGGTGACGGTCGACGACACCAATGGCCAGGTTCAGGCCGTGGGCATGCAGTTCGCCACCGGCGGATACCTCGTCCAAGGCAACGACCTCGCCCTGGTCGGTCCGACATCGACCATTCGCGTCGGCGACGGTACGGGCGCCGGAGCAGCCTACGTCGCGACGATCAATTCGAACCTGACCGGCAACACCCAGCTGGTGAAGACCGATCTCGGCACGCTGGTGCTGGCCGGGGCCAACAGCTACACCGGCGGCACCGCCATCAACAGCGGCACGCTGCAGGTCTCCAGCGACGCCAATCTCGGTGCCGCGGCCGCAGCACTCAGCTTCGACGGCGGCACGCTGCGCAACACGGCGTCGCTCAGCTCGTCGCGTGGCGTTACGCTCAATGCCGGCGGCGGCACTTTCGAAACCGATGCCGATCTTACCCTGTCGGGCCTGATCGGTGGCGCCGGTGCGCTCACCAAGACCGGCAACAGCGCGCTTGTTCTGATGGCGGACGAAACCTACACCGGCGGGACGACGATTTCGGCCGGCACGCTGCAGCTCGGCAATGGCGGAACCTCGGGTTCGCTGATCGGCAATGTGCTCGACAACGCCGCGCTCGCCTTCGACCGCTCCGATACATTGGTGTATGGTGGCGTAATCTTCGGCACGGGCACGGTGAACCAGATCGGCACCGGCACGACCATCTTTACCGGCGCGAACACCTATACAGGCGGCACGACTATCTCCGCCGGCACGCTGCAGCTTGGCAATGGCGGCACCTCGGGATCGCTGATCGGCGATGTGCTCGACAACGCCACGCTCGCCTTCGACCGCTCAGACACCTACACTTTTGCCGGCCTTATCTCGGGCACCGGCGCGGTTGAACAGATCGGCGGCGGCGTCACGATCCTGACCGGCAACAACAGCTACACCGGCGCGACCAATGTGCGCGAGGGCACGCTCATCGTCGACGGCGATCAGTCGGCGGCAACCGGTACAACGACGGTCGAGGCAGGCGGCGTGCTTGGCGGCATCGGCACGGTTGGCGGCGACGTCGCGGTGCTGGATGGCGGCGCGCTGAACCCGGGCGATGTCGGGGCGACGCCGCAGACGCTGACGATCAACGGCGACCTGACACTCGGGGCCGCTGCAACGCTCAACTACAATTTCGGCCAGGCGAATGTCGTGGGCGGCGCGTTCAACGACCTCACGGTCGTGCACGGCGATCTCGTTCTCGACGGTCAGATAAATGTCGCCGAGACGCCCGGCGGCAATTTCGGCCCGGGCATCTACCGCATCATCAGCTACGAGGGGACACTCACAGACCTCGGCCTTTCCGAAAGCTTGCCCAACTACGTGGTGCAGACCTCGATAGCCGGCCAGGTGAACCTGGTCGACATTAGCGCAATGACGCTGAACTTCTGGGACGGGGATGCCGGTCCCAAGAACAACAACCTTGTCGACGGCGGCAACGGCACCTGGCGTGCCGCAGGCGACGACAACTGGACCGAGCAGGCGGGCGACATCAACGCACCGTTCTCCAATGCGAGCTTCGCCATCTTCGCTGGCGCCGCGGGTACGGTGATCGTCGACAACACCACCAACGGCCAGGTGCAGGCCGCGGGCATGCAGTTCGCCACCAGCGGTTATGTGATCCAGGGAGAAGACATCGCGCTGATCGGGCCGCAATCGACCATTCGCGTCGGCGACGGAACGTCCGCCGGTGCGGCCTACGTCGCGACCGTCAATTCGAACCTGACCGGCAACACCCAGCTGGTGAAGACCGATCTCGGTACGCTGGTGCTCGGTGGGACCAACAGTTACACCGGCGGCACCGCGGTCAACAGCGGCACGCTGCAGGTGGCGAGCGATGGCAATCTGGGTGCTGCGGCTGGAGCAGTCAGCTTCGACGGCGGCACGCTGCGCAACATGGCGTCGTTCGGCTCGGCCCGTGGCGTTACGCTCAATGCCGGCGGCGGCACCTTCGAAACCGATGCCGATCTGACACTGTCGGGCCTGATCGGCGGCGCGGGCGCCCTCACCAAGACCGGTAGCAGCGCGCTCATTCTCACTGGCGACAATACATATTCCGGCAACACGACAGTTTCCGCCGGCAGCCTGATCGTCAACGGCAACCAGGCGGTGGCCACCGGCCTTACCAGCGTCAACAGCAGCGGCACGCTGGGCGGCACCGGCACCATTGGCGGTAATGTCACGGTTGCCGATGGCGCCACACTGTCGCCGGGCGGCGCCGGCGGTGGCGTCGGCACGTTGAACATCCTTGGCGACCTGTCACTGAGCGGCGGCTCAACAATGAACTACAGCTTCGGCCAGGCCAAGGTGGCGGGCGGGGCTCTCAACGACCTGACCACGGTCGGCGGCAACCTGGTGCTCGACGGCACGCTCAACGTGTCGGTTTCGCCCGGCGGCACATTTGGCCCCGGCGTATACCGGGTGTTCAGCTACAACGGTGCGCTGACCGACAATGGGTTGTCGATCGGAACGATCCCATCAACGGACTACTTCGTCCAGACGGCAATCGCCAACCAGGTGAACCTCGTCAATACAGAAGGGCTGACACTGAACTACTGGGACGGCGCTGCTGGTCCGAAGTTCGACGGCGTCGTCAATGGCGGCGACGGCGCCTGGCAGGGCTCGACTGGCAACGACAATTGGGCCGACAGCACAGGCGCGGTCAATGCGCCCTTCTCGGACGGCTCCTTCGCCATCTTCGCAGGCGCGGCGGGCACGGTGACGGTGGACAACGGCCTCGGCCAGGTGATGGCTTCCGGCATGCAGTTCCTCACGGACGGCTATCTCATCCAAGGCGGTCCGCTTGACCTCGCCGGCGGCTCGACATCGACCCTCCGTGTCGGCGACGGCACCGCGGCCGGAGCCAGCATCACCGCCACCGTCGCCTCGCGGCTGACCGGCAACACCCAGCTGATCAAGACCGATCTCGGTACGCTCGTGCTCACCGCCAGCAACAGCTACACCGGCGGCACGGCAATCAATGGTGGCACGCTGCAGGTCTCGACCGACGCCAATCTCGGCGATGCGTCCGGCGATCTCGCTTTCAATGGCGGCACGCTGCGCACGACGGCAAGTTTCAACAGCGGCCGCGCGATGAAGCTTCTCGGCCAAGGTACGGTGCTGACCGACGCTGGCACGACGCTGACCTGGGATGGGACGCTGACCGGCGCCGGCACCCTGACCAAGAGCGGCACGGGGACCATGGCGATCACCTCGGATAGCTCGGGCTTTGCCGGCACGACCTCGATCGACGGTGGCACACTTTCCGTCTCGGGCAGCCTGTGCGGCACCGTCAATGTGAACTCGGGCGGCCGGCTCGAGGGCACCGGCACGGTGTGCGACACGAACAACTTCGCCGGCGGCACCATCGCGGTCGGCAATACAGGCGTGCCCGGCACGCTGACCGTTGCCGGCAACTATGTTGGCAATGGCGGCACGCTGGAGATCGAGAGCCAGCTCGGCGGCGATGCTTCACCGACCGACAGGCTCGTGGTCACCGGCAATACGTCGGGCACCACCGATCTGAAGATCACCAATCTCGGCGGCGGCGGGGCGCAAACCGTCGAGGGCATCAAGGTGGTCGATATTGGCGGGACCTCCAACGGTACCTTCAGCCTGGTCGGCGATTATGTCTTCCAGGGCGATCAGGCGGTGGTGGGTGGCGCCTATGCATACCGGCTCTACAAGAACGGTGTCAGCGCGCCGACGGACGGCGACTGGTACCTGCGCTCGGCGCTTATCAATCCGACCGGCCCGCAGGGACCGCTCTACCAGCCCGGCGTGCCGCTGTACGAGGCCTATGAAGGGGTGCTGCAGAGCTTCAATGAATTGGGCACCTTGCAGCAGCGCATCGGCAACCGATCGTGGGGCGAGGGCGCGACGCCGGAAGGTGCGGACCTGCCAGGCCAGGGCCCGGTCGACGGCAAGGCAATCTGGGCGCGCATCGAGGCAGCTCACGCCAAGATCGAGCCGGAGACGTCGACCACCGGCACGAACTATGACGTGACCACCTGGAAGCTTGAGGCGGGCGTCGATGGCCTGCTGCACGAAAGCGAGGCCGGTATCCTGATCGGGGGGATCACGGCCCACTACGGAACCGTGTCGTCAAACGTCTCCTCGATCTATGGGGTGGGGTCGATCGCCGCCACCGGCTATGGCGTCGGCGGCACGCTCACCTGGTTCGGCAACAGTGGCTTCTACGTCGACGCCCAGGCTCGGGCGACGTGGTATGACAGTGACATCCGGTCGGCCACGCTGGGCACCACGCTTGCGGACGGCAACGACGGTTTCGGCTATGGCCTGAGTCTCGAGGCCGGACAGAAGATCGCCCTCAACGACAAATGGTCGCTGACGCCGCAGGCCCAGCTTGCCCATTCGTCGGTCGACTTCGACGCGTTCACCGACCCGTTCGGCGCCGTCGTGTCGCCCGGCAGCAGCGACAGCCTTGTCGGCCGTCTCGGCCTCTCCGCGGACTATGAGGACCAGTGGGCGGATGCCGCAGGGCAAGTGAGCCGCACGCATATCTACGGCCTCGCCAACCTCTACTACGACTTCCTCGACGGAAACGATGTCGATGTGTCGGGCGTGAAGCTGGTCAGCGAAAATCAGGCGCTGTGGGGCGGTGTCGGCCTCGGTGGCTCGCTGAGCTGGGCGGACGGCCGTTACTCTGTCTTCGGAGAGGGGAGCATGCGCACAAGTCTCCAGGATTTCGGCGACAGCCATGTCATAGGCGCCAAGCTCGGATTCAGCGTAAAATGGTAAGACAGCCTGTGTGGCTGATAGTTTCTGCAGTGTATGGCGGGTTGGCGCCGTCTTCGCCACGCGATAGGAGATGTTTGTGAAGAGATACTGGTCCGCGGCACTGGCCGCAATGGTCGTCGTTTCCGCGGCCGCGTCGGCGCTTTCGCAGGAGCAGCCTGCATCACCTTTGCCGGGTGGAGCATCGTCTCTGCAGGAAACCTACCAGGATTGGCGGCTCGGTTGCCAAAGCGTCGCGCCGCAGCCGGCATGCTCCATTTCGCAGGAACAGGCGCAACAGAACGGCCAGCGAGTGCTCGCCATCGAATTGCGCAAGCAGGGCGACGATGCCTTGTCCGGCAATCTGGTCTTGCCCTTCGGCCTGCAGCTCGATGCCGGCGCCATCCTTCAGATCGACGACGGGCAGCAGGACAAGCCCTTGCGGTTTTCCACCTGCGTGCCGGGCGGATGCCTCGTGCCGCTCAGCTTCGACGCGGATCGGATTGCCGCCCTTCGCAACGGTACGGCGCTGCGTGTGAAGGTGCAATCCACCGATGCCAAGGAGATAGCCCTGACTATCTCCTTGAAGGGATTTCCGGCGGCATTCGACCGGCTGCAGGTTCTGGGGAAGACGTAGGCGTCACGGCGGCGCGACGTGAGATCGGGTGCAAGAACTGCACACTAAATTTCTCTCTCTCATTTCCGTTCTTGCGATGGCGTAGCCGAGCTTCCGCTTGGCGTGCCTTTTGGAGGCGTTTGCCGCACGATGATTTGCGCTAGCGTATCCACTGCTCGTCTCCGGCGCGTTCTACATGGATGAACAATGAATATAGGTCCAGCAGGCTCTTTGACGTGCGGGGGAAACACGAAGGCAAACGACGTCGCACCTTCCGCTTGCCGCCCTATTCCACCAATGACGGACCGCCGGAATTAGTAGTATCTAATATACGTAATGCACTACGGATTGATCGGGCCATCGCTTATACCGTCTGGTTTGACGAGGCCAGGAGAAGCATGCGGCGCAGGGAGCGCGGGGTGACATCGAAGTGTTTGGCCACAGCGAGAACTTTCTCACCCTTTCGGCTGATGGATAGTGCGGCCTCGTGCAATTGGTCCGGTGTCAGGAAGACGGGCCAGAGGGTTTTGCTGATCGTGTTCAACCGGAACGGCAAGGACAAGCCGCCGCTGTCGGGGACAATCATCGCGCCGTTTGGTCTTGATTTGCAAGCGGGACTGTCGCTGCTGATCAAGGAGGATGTCTATGTCAAGACATCCTACAAGACCTGCCTGCCGCAGGGTTGTGTCGCACCGATCGCCGCCAATGGGGAGTTCGAGGAAGCGTTGCGGGCGAATGAAAAACTAAGCGTCGCCATGACGGCATCCGACACCGGTCAACCCGTCAAGCTGGACGTCTCGCTCAAGGGATTTGCCCAGGGCCTCGACCGCCTGGCGGCCCTGTCCGCACGGGACGAATAGCTAAAATGGCATTAAAAAGGATTGCAGCTTCCTGGATATCGCTCGCAGCAGCTTTGCCCATCCTTGCTTCTTGTTCGACACCAGGGCTGATGGATCCTGGTCTTTCCAAGAGCGAGCTGGAAAGCCGCCAGCGGGCCTATGCGAACGAAGCCTATCTAGTGAAGATCGTCGACAGACGCAAGTTTGATCCCAGCCTCAAGCCCACCATCGTGGCCGCGCCAGCCGGATACAGCGCGGGCACGGTCGTCGTCGATACCGGCCACAAGTTTCTTTACCTTGTCGGTTCGGACGGGAAGGCCCATCGCTATGGGATAGCGGTGGGTGCAACGGGTCATGCCTGGTCGGGCAAGGCGGTCATCGGCCGCAAGGCCGAGTGGCCAGCTTGGTATCCCACCGATGACATGCACGCGCAGACACCGCAATTGCCGCGGCGGATAGAACCGGGTCAGCACAACCCCCTGGGAGCCCGCGCCCTCTACCTCTACCAGAACGGCGTCGACACCCTCTACCGTATCCATGGCACGTCAGAACCGTGGACAATTGGAACCGAGGCGTCCTCCGGCTGCATCCGCATGCTCAACGAGGATATCATCGACCTTTATGACAGAGCGTCCAATGGCGCCACTGTCGTTGTCCTGTAGGATATTCCCGCCCTGGAGAACGAACGGATACTAGGCCGTCGGACGCGAGTCGACACGGACGAGCATGGCAAAAATCCAGCTGATGAAGTCAGAAATCATATCTGTTTCCTTGCTGTTCCTTGGCTAACGGTGTTCGTCCTTGCAGCCCCGGTCGCGCAGACTGTCGCTGCTGATCCCGCGTCTTGACAAGACTCCAGACCACGCCGGCGCCGATGATCGCAAAGGTAATGACGAGCGAGAAGGCGGCCGGGAACTTTTCAAGGCCCAGGAGATCGGCGACGAAGATCTTCGAGCCGATGAAGATCAGAACGATAGCGAGTGCGGGCTTCAGGTAGCGGAAGCGGTGGATCATCGCCGCAAGCGCGAAATAGAGGGCGCGAAGGCCGAGGACCGCAAAGACGTTCGAGGTGTAGACGATGAACGGATCGGTTGTGATCGCGAAAATCGCAGGGACGGAATCCACGGCGAATATGACGTCGGCCACCTCGACCATCACCAGCGCCATGAAGAGCGGCGTGATGAACCAGCTCGCCTGGCCCGTCCCGGGATTTGTCTTTTTGACGAAAAACCGTTCGCCGTGGTGTTCGTCGGTGACGTTAAAGCGATTGCGCATGAAGCGGAGGAGGACGTTCTTCGACAGGTCGGGTTCTGCCTCCTTGACGATCAGCATTTTGATGCCGGTGATAATCAGGAATGCGGCGAAGATATAAAGAACCCAAGCGAACTCGGCGACCAGCATCGCGCCGACACCGATCATGATGGCCCGCAGCACCAAGACACCGAGGACGCCCCAGAAGAGCACCCGGTGTTGGTAGATGCGCGGCACGGCAAAGAATGAGAATATCAGGGCAATGACGAAGACATTGTCGAGCGCCAGCGTCTTTTCGACGACGAAGCCTGTCAGATAGGCGAGGCCGGCGTCGGAGCCGAGATACCACCATACCCAGCCACCGAAGGCGAGCCCGAGCGTGACATAGAGGCCGGAAAGCATCACGCTTTCGCCGACGCCGATTTCCTTGTCTTGCCTGTGAAGAATTCCAAGGTCGAGCGACAGAATAGCGATGACGAGGACAAAAAAGCTCGACCACATCCACAGCGGCGTTCCTAGCCACTCGACGAACAAAAATGAGAAACTCAAGGGCAGTCCCCTGTCGGCACGAGCTGTCAGAAAATCGGTCCGACATCGCAAGAGTACGAGGCTCTCACCAGAGGGGCCCGGACCAGCGGGTTGGTACCCACTTGGGATTCATTTTCTGGCGATCAAGGGTCCGGCGGGACTTTTATTGGGGCCGGTATTGGGGCCGGAAGCTTCTTCCGGCTGTCTCGTGACGGCGGCTTCGCCCGTCGCGGCTTCCGCCACGCCGGAGACTGGAAGCATGTCAGTGTCTCCTCTGCGATGGCAGGGCAAAGCTTGCCCGCCTCGGCGAAGGCGCAGAGAGTAGCTGGCTGGCAACGGCTCTCTCTTCATCGGTAGGGATTACAAGAACCTCGACGCGTGAATTGGCAAGGCTGATGATCTCCTCGCCTCTTCGGTTCTGGTCATGATCGATACCGACGCCAAGCCAGCCGGCAGCAACTCCGATCTTTTCCCGGATCGATGGCGCGTTTTCACCGATGCCGGCGGTAAACACCACCGTATCAAGACCTCCAAGGGCAGCGGCCAGCGATCCGATCTCGCGCCCGATGCGATAGACGAATAGATCGACGGCCTCGGCGGCGGCAGGATCGTCCGAGCCGATGAGCGTCCGCATATCTCCGGATATACCAGACACGCCGAGCAGGCCGGACTGCTCATAGAGAAGCGTGACCAGTTCGTCGGTCGGCAGCTTCCAGTCTTGCAGGAGATGAAGGACGATCCCCGGGTCGAGCGCGCCGCAACGCGTGCTCATGATCAGGCCATCCAGCGTCGAAAACCCCATCGTCGTCGCAATGCTTCGTCCGGCGTCCATAGCGCACACGCTGGCGCCGCTGCCGAGATGGGCGACGATTGCCCGGCCGCCGGCGCCAGCGCCATAGCGGTCGCGCAGCCGCGAAGCGATGTGGCTGTAGGACAAGCCGTGAAAGCCATAGGAAACGATACCCGCCTCGGTCATCGCGCGTGGAATGCCGTAGATCTTCGCAAGGCTCGGGCGGGTTGAATGAAACGCTGTGTCGAAGCATCCGACCTGCATGGCTTGCGGGAGGAGGTCGGCAGCCAGTGCCACAATTTCGAGATTGATCCGCTGATGGATCGGCGCTAACGGCTCGAGTCGGGCGAGTGCGTCGAGCGCCGGCGCATCCAGAAGCGTCGCTTGGGTGAAGTCGCGGCCGCCATGAACGATCCTATGCCCCACCCTGTCTATGCGGCGCAGGAGATCGCGGTCGGCAAGGAGGGAGACTACGGAAGTGAATGCTTCGCCGATATCGATCGGTCCATCGCCCAGGCTCCTGAAGATCTTCGGCCTGTCACCCGCGGCCTCGGCATTCAGTTGCGGATGTCCGCCAAGCGAGGCGATGTTGCCGCGCAGCAGCGGGGGGAGGCCGTCGCGTGCCTCGAAGACAGCGAACTTCAGGCTGGAGGAACCGCCGTTCAGGACGAGGATAGCGTCGGTCATGGGGCCGTCCGATGTGCTGTAAACGCAGTTCGATGAAGACGCGGCATCGGCTCAAGCCGGGCGGATTTGCACCACATCCAGGTCCTGATCCCACTTCCAGTCAAGTATCTCCGGCATATCCTGCCCATGGGCGCGAATATAGGCTCGATGTTCAAGCAGCTTGCTGTCCATCGCCTGCTTGAGACCGACTTGAACGCTCTTGAGTTCCGGAACGCGTTCAAGCACGCTCTTGACGAGATGGAAACGGTCGAGGCCGTTCAGAACGGTCATGTCGAAGGGCGTCGTCGTCGTGCCCTCTTCTTTATAGCCACGCACGTGGATGTTGTCGTGGTTGGTGCGCCGATAGGTCAGGCGATGAATGGCCCAGGGATAGCCATGATAGGCGAAGATGACGGGTTTGCCGGCGGTGAACAATGCGTCGAAATCGCGATCTGGCAGCCCGTGCGGATGATGCTCCTTGGGCTGCAGTGTCATCAAATCGACGACGTTGACCACCCTGATCCTGAGTTCAGGGACGTGATGCCGGAGGATCTGCACGGCCGCAAGCGTTTCGAGGGTCGGAACGTCGCCGGCGCACGCCATGACCACGTCCGGCTCTTCGCCATTCTCGGTCGATGCCCAGTCCCAGATGCCGATCCCTGTCTTGCAATGGACGATGGCTTTGTCCATTGACAGCCACTGCCACGACGGCGGCTTGCCAGCGACGATGATGTTGACGCGGTTCCATGTCTGCAGCACGTGATCGGTCACGCAAAGCAAGGTGTTGGCGTCCGGCGGCAGGTAGACGCGCACTATGTCGGCCTTCTTATTGAGGGCGACGTCGATGAAGCCGGGATCCTGGTGGCTAAAGCCATTGTGTTCCTGATGCCAGACATGGCTCGACAGCAGGTAGTTCAGGGAGGCGACCGGCCGCCGCCACGGAATGTGTCGGGAGGCATCCAGCCATTTCGCATGCTGGTTGAACATGGAATCGACGATATGGATGAACGCCTCGTAGCAGGAAAACAGACCGTGCCGCCCGGACAGCAGGTAGCCTTCAAGCCAGCCCTGGCAGGTATGCTCGGAGAGGATTTCCAGAACCCTGCCGTCGCGGCCGAGATGAACGTCTTCGGGCAGGATCTTTTCCATCCAGGCGCGCTCGGTGACTTCGAATACGTCCTGAAGCCGGTTCGAGGCGGTCTCGTCGGGACCAACGATGCGGAAGTTCTTCGCCGCCTGATTCAGTTCCATCACGCCACGCAGGAACTTGCCCATGGCCCGCGTCGACTCCGCTTTCGCCGCACCTGGCTGTTCGACCGCAACCGCATGGTCGCGTAGCGCGGGCAGATCGAGTGACTTGCGCAGCAGGCCGCCATTGGCATGCGGGTTGGATCCCATGCGCCGCGTGGCCGCGGGCGTGGTGGCGCGGATCGATGCGATAGCGACGCCGGCATCGTCGAACAGTTCCTCAGGTCGATAGCTTCTCAGCCACTCCTCAAGCAGCTTCAGATGCGCCGGGTTTTCCGCGAGGCCGGATAAGGGAACCTGGTGCGAGCGCCAGAAGCCCTCGGTCTTCAGCCCGTCAACCTCTTTCGGCCCAGTCCAGCCCTTGGGGCTGCGCAGGATGATCATCGGCCATTTCGGTCTTGAGGCTGATACCTCGGAACCATCGCGCGCCGCACGCTGGATCGCCTGGATGCGGTCCAGCGCATCGTCGAGCATGGTCGCCATCCGCTCATGCATCAATGCCGGATCGTGCCCCTCGACGAACAGCGGTTCATAGCCATAGCCAACGAACAGCGCGCGCAATTCTTCTTCGGGAATGCGGCCCAGGATAGTGGGATTGGCGATCTTGTAGCCGTTCAGATGCAGGATCGGCAGCACCGCACCATCGCGTGCCGGGTTGAGAAACTTGTTCGAATGCCATGCGGTGGCAAGCGGTCCGGTCTCCGCCTCGCCGTCGCCGACGACACAGGCCACGACGAGATCAGGATTGTCGAAGGCAGCACCATAGGCATGAGATAGTGCGTAGCCCAGCTCGCCTCCTTCGTGGATCGAACCCGGCACGTCGGGAGCGGCGTGGCTAGGAATCCCGCCTGGAAATGAAAACTGTCGAAACAGCCTGCGCATTCCCTGCTCGTCCATCGAAATGTCGGGATTTAATTCGCTGTAGGTGCCCTCCAGATAGGTGTTTGCCACCATGGCCGGGCCGCCATGGCCGGGACCGCAGACATAGATGACGTTCGTGTCTCGAAGCCGTATGGCGCGGTTGAGATGGGTATAGATGAAGCTCAGGCCCGGAGACGTTCCCCAGTGACCGAGCAGGCGCGGCTTGACGTGCTCCAGCCGTAGTGGCTCGCGAAGCAGCGGATTGTCGAGCAGGTAAATTTGGCCAATCGTCAAATAGTTGGCGGCGCGCCAATAGGCATCGATGTCACTCAGTTCGTGTTCGGACAACCGGCTGGTGGGGATAGGTATTGTCTTGTGCTGGGTCATGCCTGTCTCTCGTTGCCGGTTGGGAATGCCGCCGGATCGCGACGCGCCCGCGCTTATCGAACCCTAGCGAATGGACGCGTTCGCGCACCATTCAGTCCGTCATTGTTCGGTTGACCTTCTAGATGCTCGATCGTCGGGATTGCGTGCTCCTTCGGTTCCATGGAATCCGAACTTGGGGCCAACCCAACGAGCTTCGCCTGCGTCGCACTCGTAGTCCATTTTCGAACCAAGCGTCGTCCATGACGAAGCGCTCATATGAGGCCGAAATGAATACGAAGGGTCGGCCGGCGATTCTATCCTGACGGGAGTCTCGGTGGAACGCGGCTTTGCCGACATGGTTTCAGCTCCAGTTCATTCCCCAAGGAAGAGCTGGGAAAAGAGGCTCGCTGAAACTAGGCGCTCTCCCAGAGCCGCGGCATTGATTTGCATCAAAGTGGTGGCGCACGGTTGGGCTAGACTGAATGCATGAAAATCGCGTTGGCTCAGCTTCGGTTATGGGTGGCAGTGATCCTCCTGATCGCGGGCGGTGCCGTTGCCGCTTCTGCAATTGGCGCCGATGCCGGCGTCACAACTGACGTTGCGACGCTCACGACGAGCGCCTTGCACAAGGTGATGGGTCACATCGCGTTGACAGACCAAGACAACCATCGCGCGCCATGTGATGGCTGCCTGGATTGCGTGCACTCGACCGGCTCCGGCTGTTGTGCTGCAGGCATTTCCGCCGGCGAATGCGGCGTTCTTCACGACGCGCCGGTTGCCGTCCGCTTCATGCCGGGCAAGGCTTTTCAGGCAACGGGCATCGACCCCGAGGCCCTCCTGCGACCTCCCCAGACCTACGCCTGATATCGCGCCGTCGGGGTGCTCGGGACTATTGAATCCAGCAGTGCCATCAAGTCCCCATAACGAGCGAACGATCCGCGAAACCACACCGGTAGCGGCGATCCGGGCTGCCTTGCGCATCCTGAATTCGCCTGTCGGTTTTCACATCAACGACAAGGAAACAGCCATGAAAACCCACCTTCGATTGATCACGCTTGCCGTATGCGCAACCCTTTCGGGTGCGGTTTTTGCTCAGACAGATCCGCACCATCCGGCGGCCGACGCACCACAAACCACGACAACGGCACCGGCCGCGGAGGCGATGCCTGGCGGGTCGCCCGAGCAGTGCACGGCAATGATGTCCACGATGCAGAAGATGATGCCCATGATGGAGAAGATGGCTCCCATGATGCAGCAAATGATGCCGATGATGCAGCAGATGATGCAGGGCGGAATGATGCAGGGTGGGCAAGGCGGGATGATGCAGGGTCAGAGCGGCATGACGAACATGCCGATGGACGCCGCCAACATGTCAGAGGCCTCCAGAAATTATATGGAGGCGATGAAGCGAATGGACGCACCGATGATGCAGGGCGTCCAGGCCGCCGATCCCGATGTCGCGTTCGTCCAGGCGATGATCCCTCACCACCAGGGCGCCATCGATATGGCACGGGCGGTCCTGCAATACGGCAAGGATGATCAGGTCAAGGTTTGGGCCAATCAGATCATCACGGCTCAGCAGTCTGAGATCGCCGCCATGGAGGAATGGCTCAAGCAACACGCGAAGTGACAGGAGGAAGACATGGACAAACTCAGTGTCCTGTCCGTCGGCATCGCGTTAGGGGGGACGTCGGCCCTGATGAGCATGTTCTGCGCTTTGGCCGTCGCTATCTGGCCAGAGGCAACACTCGATTTCTTCGGCGCGATCATGCACGGGCTCGACCTCAGTGCGGTCAGATCGACGGCGCCGATGAGCCCCGTCCGAGTTCTCTACGGCGTTCTCGGGCTTGGCATCGTCGGGCTGCTGGCGGGTGTCGTTTACGCCTCGATCCACAATGTCGTCGCCACAGGGCGCCGGTAGGCAAGTCAAGGTTCAGCCCATGAAAGCCCCAGTCAATCCATGGACGACGTCGTCCGTCACTCTTGCTCTGGCGGGGATGATCATCGCCGGGATCGGATTGTATTTCATCGCCCTCAGGCCACCCCTGCTGCCCGAGGACGTCCGCTACATGCACCTCTCGGCCGCCGAGCTCGAAGCCATCGGTCCACGTCTCGCGATGTGGCTGACGCAGGTTTTCCGGGTGCTCGGCGGCTACGCTCTGGCCACCGGCGTTCTCCTGGTTGCGCTGGCAATCACCGCGTTCCGCGCGCGCCATCCGGTCGCGGTGGCCGGCGCTCTGATCGGAGGAGCGTCGTCCATCGGCTTGATGTCGGTGGTCAACTTCACGATCGGCTCCGACTTCAGGTGGCCCCTGTTCGCCTGCGCGCTGGTCTGGGCCGTCAGCCTCATCGCGTATGGGCTCGAAAGCTCCAATCGATCACAAACAAAGGAACCTATCTCATGAATACCAACAACGTTCACCGCATGTCCGGTCCCCCGATCAGGTCCGAACCAGAACCGGAGGCAGGCGGATTTTGGGCCTCGAAAACCGGCCTGGTCACGATCGCTTTCCTGCTGATCGCCGCGTTTTTCCTTCTCACTGAGCACCGGGTGCATACCTTCGGTGTCCTGCCGTTTCTGTTGCTGCTCGCCTGTCCTCTGCTTCACATGTTTCACCGCGGGCATGGCGGTCACAGCGGTCATCCAAGGCACAAGGAACCCGAGCCGGGCGCGCAAGACAGCACCACCCACCATAAAGGAGCATGACGATGGTCGAGCAATCTCCCGCCTACGGCCTCTGGGGCCTGGTCATAGTCAATTCGGCGGTTTTCATCCTGTTCGCATTCAGCTTCTTCAAGCCGCGGACCGGCCGCGACTGGCGTTCCTTCGGTGCATTCAGCGCCTTCCTGGTGGCACTGTTTGCCGAGATGTATGGCTTCCCCCTGACGATTTACTTGTTCTCGGGGTGGCTGCAGTCAGGATACCCCGGCATCGACTGGTTCTCGCATGACGCCGGTCACCTTCCGGAAATGATGTTCGGCTGGCGTCTCAATCCGCATTTCGGCCCGTTTCACGTTCTCAGCTTCATCCTGATCGGCGCCGGTTTCATGCTGATCTCGACCGCGTGGCGAGTGCTTTACGACGCGCAGCATCACAATCGCCTCGCAACGGACGGCCCATATGCTTCCATCCGGCATCCGCAATATGTCGGCTTCGTCCTCGTCATGGCGGGATTCCTCGTGCAATGGCCGACGCTGCTGACGCTGGCGATGTTCCCTATACTGGTCGGCATGTATGTGCGGCTTTCCTTCATCGAAGAGCGTGAAGCGAGAAAGGAATTCGGCGACGCATACGACCGTTACGCGGCCCGTGTGCCCGCCTTTTTTCCGCATGTGACCAGGTTGTTCGGTTCGGCCGGCGGGCGCAGTGCGCCCTGATCGCACCGGCTCATCGCCGGCGCGTTTTGAATCTGATCTTTGTGTGCTGAATGAAACAACGAAACTCCCAATCGAAACGAAGGAAACCATTATGAAACGCCGAGATATCCTGAAGGGCGCAGTTGCAGGTGTCGCAGCTTTTGCGATCCCATCATCCTTGCTCTCGGCAGCCTCCGCCAGCCAGCCGGGCGGCCAGATGCTTGGCATCTCGCGCCGCACGATCGAGGTGAACGGTAAAGCTGCAAGCGTCTTCGGCCTGCAAAGGGCCGACGGCGCGCCTGGCCTGCGCTTGCGGGCGGGCGAAGCCTTCAACGTGCTGCTTCGAAACGAGACTGCCGAGCCGACGATCATACATTGGCACGGATTGACGCCGCCGTGGCCGAGCGACGGCGTCGCCGACGCGCCACTGCCGCTTATCGGCGCTCGAGCCGATCGCGGTTTCGATTTTCCGGTCGGCGAGCCCGGCACCTTCTGGATGCACGCCCATACCCTGCAGGAACAATTGCTGCTCGCTGCTCCCCTCATTGTCGCCGATCCCGCCGATGATGCAAAAGACGAGCAGGAGGTTGTCGTCCTGCTCCACGACTTCTCGTTCTCATCGCCGGAGCAGCTGCTGGCCGGGCTTCAGAGTAACACCGGCGGCTCCATGCCGATGGACGGCACGGATATGTCGGGAGCGCAAACCGACGCCATGGCTGGGATGAACGATGGCGGCATGATGACTGATATCAACGACATCGAGTATGACGCCTATCTGGCCAATGACCGGTCCCTGAACGACCCCGAGATCGTCACGGTCGAACGGGGCGGACGCGTGCGGGTGCGGATCATCAACGGCGCCACGGCGACGGCGTTTACAATCGATTTCGGGGAACTTGAAGGCGAACTGATCGCGGTCGACGGTCAGCCTGTCGAACCGGTCAGGGGCCGGCGGTTTCCGATGACAATGGGGCAGCGCATCGACGTGCGCCTGCAGCTGCCGCGCGACCTCGGCTCCTCCTTTCCGATCCTGGCGCTGCGCGAGGGAAGCAAGGAACGCACCGGAATTGTCCTGCGCCCGGCGGGGGCCGCGGTGGCCAAGCTCGGGACGGCGGCAGATTTCGATGCTCCGGTTCTCGACCTGGCGCTTGAGGCGCAACTTCGGGCAATCGCGCCGCTTGCATCGCGCCCTGCCGACAAGACGTTCGAGATGGCGCTGACCGGCGGCATGGCTGCCTATCGCTGGGGACTCGAAATCAGTGCTCCCATCGTTGTGGACAAGGGCGATCGCGTCGAGGTCACGCTGCGCAATGACACCATGATGGCCCACCCAATGCATTTGCACGGCCATCACTTTCAGGTGGTCGCGATTGACGGGCAGCGCTTCCGGGGCGCCGTTCGCGACACCGTGCTGGTGCCGCCGATGCGCTCGATCACCATCGCCGTCGATGCTGTCAATCCCGGCAAATGGGCCTTCCATTGTCACCATCTCTACCACATGGCGAGCGGCATGATGTCGACCTTTGCCTACCGAGGCTGAAACAATTCAGACGGTGCGATCGCCCCGAACCGCGGCACGGAGAACGATGATGAAAAAGGTCAATCTGGAAGTGCGCGACCTTGTCGGCATGATGGATTTCGCGGCGGTCGAAAAACGTCTGGCGGCTCTGCCGGGCGTCGCCGGTGTTGCCATGAACGCAGGATCGACCACAGCGACCGTCGAGTTCGACGAAGAGCGGACGAACCCGCAGACACTTGCGCGGGAAATCGAGGCCTGCGGCTTCCACTGCCGCGGCGAGTCCGTGCCGCGCCATCTATGTATTCCCGACGCTTCAACCGTTCCGCCAGGGCATCCGCGCTCGACCTCAGTGCATGATCACTTGGAGCACGCTGCCATGATGCATCCGGTTCCAACGGACCAAGCGACGGCTGCGGCCGAGGTAGCGCACGACGCCATGGCCCATGAGATGGGACACGGCGCCGGCATGGACATGCAGGGCATGGTCAAGGACATGCGCAACCGGTTCTTCATCAGCTTGGTCTTCGCGCTGCCGATTTTCGCCATGGAGCCGATGGGCTTGGGCGAGCCCTGGCTGCGTCCGCCCTTCGGCCTCAGCGAAGACCTTGCGATGTTCTTCCTCGCCAGCGCCGCGATCCTCTACCCGGTCTGGCCGTTCCTGGTGGCCGCCTGGCGGGCCCTGCGCAACGGCGTCCTCAACATGGCCGTGCTGGTGGTGCTGAGCGTCGGCACCGGCTACCTGTTCAGCGTCGGCGCGACCTTCTTCTTCGAGGGGCAGCAATTTTACGAGGCGGCGAGCGTGCTGCTCGTGTTCATTCTGCTCGGACATTGGCTGGAGATGCGCGCCCGTGCCGGGGCGTCGGCCGCGATCAGGGCCCTGCTCAACCTCGCCCCGCCCAAGGCCTCCGTTTTCCGTGATGGCAAGGAGGTCGAGGTTGCGACCGCCGACGTCGTGCTCGGCGACATCGTGGTCCTGAGACCCGGCAACAAGCTTCCCGTCGACGGCGAGGTGATCGAGGGCACATCGACGATCGATGAATCGATGCTGACGGGCGAGTCGATGCCGGTGACCAAGAAGGTCGGGGACAAGGTCATCGGGGCGACGATCAACAAGAGCGGGATGCTGCGCTATCGCTCCACCAAGGTGGGTGCCGACACGGCCCTTGCCCAGATCGTCAAGCTGGTCCAGGAGGCCCAGAACTCGAAGGCGCCGGCCCAACTGCTCGCCGATCGCGCCTCGCAATGGCTGGTGCTCGCCGCGATCCTCATCGGGCTTGCGACTTTCGCCGTCTGGTTCTGGTGGCTCGGCCAGCCCCTGCTGTTCGCGATGACCTTGACCATAACGGTCTTCGTCATCGCTTGTCCCGACGCTCTTGGCCTCGCCACGCCGATGGCCGTCATGGTCGGCACCGGCCTTGGCGCGTCAAACGGGATCCTGTTCAAGAACGCAGCCGCTCTCGAGGAGGCGACCAAGCTCGACGTGATCGTCTTCGACAAGACCGGCACGCTCACGATGGGGCAGCCGAAGGTCGTCGAAATCGTCCCCGCTGCCGGCGTTTCGTCAGACGAGGTTCTCCAAGTCGCGGCCGCCGTGGATCAGGGGTCGGATCACCCGCTTGCCGTTGCCATCGTCGAGCAGGCCAAGGGTATGGAGCTTCCCGAGGTCTCGGGCTTTCTAAATATCGAAGGCAAGGGCGCCAGTGCCGCGATCGCTGGAGGCCAGGTTTTCGTCGGCAACCAACGGCTTATGGACGAGCAGAACATCGATCTTCCGGCGCTCGGCGACAAGGCCGAAACGCTCAAGGGCGAAGGCCGCACCGTCATCCATGTGGCGCAGTCCGGCAAGCTGCTCGGGCTCATTGCGATCGCCGATATGCCACGCCCGACGGCCATTGCTACGATTGCCAAATTGCACGAGCAGGGCGTGCGCGTAGCGATGCTCACGGGTGACAACGCTGGAACCGCCAAGCGCATCGCTGACGAACTCGGCATCGACATCGTCCTGGCCGATGTCTTGCCAGGGCAGAAGGCAGAAAAGATCAAGGAACTGCAAGGCCAGGGCCTGAAGGTCGGCATGGTCGGCGATGGCGTCAACGACGCGCCGGCCTTGACGCAGGCCGATGTCGGGTTCGCGATTGGTGCGGGCACCGACGTCGCCATTGAAAGCGCCGACATCGTGCTGATGAAGAGCGATCCCTACGATGTGGTCGGTGCGATGACGCTCTCGCACGCCACGCTGCGCAAGATGCACCAGAACCTGTGGTGGGCGGTCGGATACAATCTCATCGCCTTCCCGATCGCGGCAGGCGTGTTCTACCCGTTCCTGCTGAGCCCTGAGCTTGCGGCGCTGGCAATGTCGGGCAGCTCGGCTCTCGTGGCCATCAACGCCCTGCTGCTCAAGCGAACCAGGCTAGAAGGCATTCGACCTGCCGCCGCATCGACGACCGAAGGCGTCGCTCATCAGCACCCGCGCGGCTCGCTGGCATGAGCGTGCCGATGCAAGCTCGCCTGCCCACGTCTCGATGGAGCCTGGGCGCGATCCTGGCCTCGGCCTTTGTCGTTGCGCTCGGCTACGGAATTGTCTTGCCGGTCCTGCCGATGATGGTCGAGCGGCTTGCCGGGTCCACCGACCCGGCATTCAATGCGCGGCAGATTGGCCTTTTGACCGCTGCCTATGTCGCTGCGCCCGTGGTCGCCGCTTTCCTCTGGGGGAAGTGGTCGGATCTCATCGGTCGCAGACCTGTCCTTGTCATCGGCCTGATCGGCTTTGCCGTGACCTTGGCGGCATCGGCGCTGGCACCGAGCTTGCCCGTTCTTTATATCGGGCGGATCCTGAATGGTGGCTTCGCGGCAGCCGTGGGGCCAACGGCTCTTGCGTTCATTGCCGACACCGAAGGTGAGGATGATCGCCGCACAAGAATATTCGGCTGGATGAGCATGGCATCGATCGCGGGCTTTCTGGTCGGGCCGATGCTCGGCGGGCTCGTGGCAGAACTGAAACTTGACTTGGGCGTGGCGGCTGTCCCGCCACAGACCATTCCCTTCCTCCTTGCGTCCGGCCTCGCTGTGGCGGCAGCTCTTGGCGTGTGGTCTGTGCTGCCTGGACACATGCTGCCCGGCCCCCGTGTTGAGACGAGCAAACCCGGATCCTCAATGTTCGTATCTGGAGAGATACGGCTGCTCGCTCTTGCCGCCGTGGTCGCGGCAGGGCTTGGTGCATTCGAGGTCGGGCTCACGCTGCGAAACGTTGAACTCGCAATGGGTCCAGCCGCGCTCGGCCTCATGTTCGCGACATGCAGCGTTGTGATGTTTGCGGTCCAGGGCCTCGTCTTTTCGCCGCTCGTCAAACAGGCAGCGACGAGGCTGCTTGTGGCGCCTGCCTTCCTGGTGATGGCGATCGGTCTGGCGGTTATGCCGACACTTGCCGGACTCACGGAAATGCTGCTTGCGGTTTCCGTTGTTTCGGCGTCGGCCGGCGTGATCAGCCCCCTGCTCGCCTACTGGGTGTCGCGCATCAGCGCACGAAGCCAAGGTATGGAACTCGGGATCCAGTCGGCAGCGGTCAGCCTCGGGCTGTCAGTGGGCTCCGCTGCTGCCGGCCTGCTATTCGGTTCACACCGCCTGGAAGGCGCAGCCTTCCTCGTCGCTGCCGCCGCAATGGGCCTCGCCGCGATCGCAAGCCTGAAACTGCCGCTGCCATTGGCGCCCGCGCGTCACGAAGCGCGGCCGGCCCCTGCTGACCAAACGGACGCAGCAGTTTGATCCAGGTCATTGCGAGTGCAACTGCCAAGATGTGAAATGTAAGAAAATAGGAGGGTCGCATCGATGCTGATCCGCACGCTCTCCACTTTGGAATGCACGAAAATGCTGGCAGCCAATCGCGTCGGCCACTTGGCATGCGCGAAGGACGGACAACCCTACGTGGTCTGCTTCAACTACGCCTATGCCGACAACCACCTCTATGCATTCTCTTTGCCGGGCAAGAAGATCGACTGGTTGCGGGCCAACTCCCTGGTGTGCGTCCAGATCATCGAACACACCCAGGGACGCGGATGGAGAAGCGTGATTGTCGACGGCCGCTTTGAAGAACTGCCTGATCAGATCGGCCACAAGCTTCAGCGCGATCACGCGTGGTCAGTGTTGAGCAAGCACGTGGACTGGTGGGAGCCTGGTGCGCTCAAGCCCGTCATGCCTCCCGTGTCAGATAGCTTGCCGCACGTTTTCTTCCGGATCCTCATAGAAGAGGTGAGTGGCCGGGAAGCAAGTGAATAGGCTGTTTCCATTGTTATGCATCGCGAACGCGATGCGTGTGGCCGGTGGCACGGGGGAAGCCATGAATTGCGCGGGCCCGGCCCACTTTCGACGTGACGGACCAAGCCCGCGCCGAGCTCAGGCAATTTTCTCTCTCTCTACCTACCCTGGATGAGGTCCATGACAGGCGGAAAGGTCAGCAATACGCCCACCGCCAACAAGGCGAAGGATACAGAAACTACTTTTCCCATTTCCACATTTTTCCCGGCCCACCTGCGCGAAAGGACAAACCAGGCGACTAGCCAGACGACGACCGCGCTGGTCGAGACGCCGGATAGGGCACCTGTGGGCGTGTAGAAGGTGAAGAAGTGGTTGAGTGATGCAAAGGCATCCCCGCCCAGGGCGAAAATCCCCATCGCAGCACACCCAATTCCGGCGGCCAAGATGGCGGCCGCACCTGGGCCGTTGGGAATCTCGTCAGTCCTGATAGTCTTGATATTGGCCATGACTATTCGCCCTCCTGTTCACCGGCGATGATCTCGATCATCGCGCCACCACGAACCGGAGCATATTTGTTAAGAAACGCTCCGAAAGCGCCCGCGACCCCAGTCGCAACGAAGGCAACGACCGCGAAGCCGATGACGGCCGTACGGATTTCCTTCTGCTTGGCCAAAGCCGGTCCGTATTTGGCGAAGACATAGGCGACCATGGTCATTGCAATTGGCGCAAGCCAAGCCACATGCTCCTTCCACTCCATGCCCAAGCTATGCCAAGCGGATGTTTTCGGGCTGGAGGTGAGCAGGAACTTTGGATAATCGGCCAGATCGGTAACCCCTGGGGGCACCGCCGCTCGATACCATGGATACACAATGTAAGCACCCGACAGCACCGCCCCCCAGGCAAGGATGACCATTACCGAGAGATAAAGCAAAAGCAGATTGTGTTCTCTGGCGCTTGGGATGGATGGGGCTCCAGGCGCAGACATTCGATAGAGTTCTGCAAGCGCTGCCGAAAACGCTAGCATAAATAGCGCCCCAAATCCCATGCCGTGGAATACTGTCATAAGATCACGAAAAGAGATTTCCATGACGTCATCTCCTGCGTTGACAAGCTTTGATCAAAGGCCGATGGGGACGTTCCGCTTTGATCGAAATCAATTTGCGATATCCGATAACATTATTTTGAAGCTTTATTTGAACAAACTTGCCACTACCCTGCTTCGTAATCCAAGACGCCTACGCGCAGCTGTTGGCGGCCGGTGCTGAAAGGGTCGTGAGGACGGGCCCCATTCCGCATCCGTCGAATGCGATTTCCCTCGACGGCTTGCTGGCCGAGAGTAGCGTCGAATTGTTCGGGAACGCTCTTCCAAAGGAAACGCCACGTAACGCTCGCCTATTTCTCAGCCTTGGTCGCATCCACGCGAACTCAGTCCATGCCGATTAAGCGTTTGGCGTCGACTCCTGATCGAACTCTCTCAGCCAGCCGCCTTCAAACCCTGCCCGTTGCAGACCGCTTCGGATATAGGGGCACGAGCGCATCAATCGCCACAACAGGCCACTGCGTTCGTTCTCGATCATCAGAACGACGGGGCCTTCGTTGAGGCCGAAATGCCAAGGCGAAACCCACCATCCAAAGGCGTTTCCGGATGTTCCCGGATGCGTGGGATTGAAGGCCGCCTTGAAACCATAGGCATTGGCGGCCTTGAGCTTGGCCTGGTGGATGCAGAAGCTGATCGCCGGTCGGACGATTTCGGGAGCAAACGGCAAGGAGGCGGCGACGGACCACGGAGCGAGCGTGCCATCGTCGGGACCATACGGGACCCCCCGCCCGACATAGCCTTCGAACCGGCGCTCGATGCCGTTCAGCTTGAGCGTGGAAGGGCCAGGACCCTCGCTTGCGGTGATGCCCCAGCAGTGTTCGCCATAACCCTCGAATCCACGCGGATTTTCGACTGCGTAACGTTGATGGACGAAGGTGGCGCGTCGGCTGTTCTCGAAATAGTCGCTTCCCTTGCTGCGCATGAAAGCATCCTGCAAGCCCCGAAGATCGATCCATGCGTGCGAGAGCTGATGGATGAACAGCGGTCCCGCATAGAGATAGTCGTAGCCGTAACAGTGCTCCCATCTGAAGGTCGAGGTCCAGGCCGTGTAGCTGCTCCAGGGCAAGGGGTGTGTCGGCGAACCTAGCCCCAGGACATAGAGCAGGAGCGCTTCGTCATAACCTTCCCAGCGATACTTCAGGAATCCGTGCTCGGGTGTCCAACCATGGGTGACGGTCTCTCCCCCATCCTGCGCCCAGCGCCAGTCGGCTCGGTGATAGAGCGCCTCCGCCAAGGTGCGGATTTCGGCTTCCGCCTCGGTGTCGGCGTCGAAATACTGCCCTGCAGCCAGCGCGCCCGCCAGCAGGAATGTGCTGTCGATCGTCGACAGCTCGCATTGCCAGGCTCGCCGGCCGGTTTGCATGTCCAGGAAGTGATAGTAGAAGCCGCGATATCCAGTGGCGTCCGGCTCCGGTCCTTGCGGACTGTTCCAGAAGAAGCGCAATGTTGTCAAAGTGCGTTCCGCGGCCGCGCTTCGCGTCATGAATCCGCGCTCGACTCCCACTGGGTAGCACGCCAGCGCAAGACCGGTGGCAGCGATGCTTGCGGGCCAATTCGCTTCGGTCTTGTCCAGAATGAGACCGTTGGCGGGGTTCGCTTCATGAATGAAATAGTCGAATGTCTCGCGCTGCAGGGTCGCCAGATCGTCTTGTATGGCAGAGTTGTTTACTAGATGATGGGCTTCGGGAGGATGCGATCGCATCGCTATATACCTTCCCGGCCCGCTGTTCACGGATGGGCCAGGTACAGGTGGTCGAACACACCTTTGACGCCCCTGACGCCTTCGGCAACCACGCGGACAGCGTCCCGTTCATTCTGCGATGAGACCATTCCCGAAAAATGCACCAGACCATCGCTGACCGTAATGGTTATCGCGTCTCCTTTGAAGCCTGCGTCCTTTTGCAACCGCGTAAGAATGCTGCGCCGGATCGCATCGTCACCTGCCGCGGTATCATCGTGGAATTTCGCCGCAATGACGACGCGCAAAAGATCGGCACGGCTGACAACGCCGACCAGGCGCCGCCCCCTCATGACCGGAATGCGCTTGATGCCGTGCTCCCGCATCAGCGCGGCAATTCGCTCTATCGGGGTTTCCTCGTCGGCCGCGACGACATCCGGAGTCATCAGATCCGCCACTTTCCAGCTGTGGCTCTTCACATAGCCACGCGCCTCGCTTGGCGCCGCGGCACCGAGTTCCGACCTGAGCAGGAAATCGCCTTCGCTCACAATCCCAACCAGGCGGCTGTCATCGTCGAGGACCGGCATGCCGCTGATGCGATGATCCAGCATGATCCGTGCTGCGTGTCTTACGCTGTGGTCAGGCGACACCGTAACGACGTTTGCAGTCATTACATCCTTTGCTTTCATCCGCCTTCATCCCAGTTTAGTTCGAGTGAACGGGCGCCGAGCGCCAATTCGTGATATCGTAGCGTAGCCGCCCCCTTTCTTTTTTGAGGCAAATCAATACCGGTCCAGAATCAACGTGTTCGGGCGACTTGAACCGTCACTTCCAATACTTTTCGATTGGGGTGCCGACACACGTCACGGCCTTCGAATCCCTGTTTTGATTTGGATCAATGTCGCGCGCACCTCGTCGGGTGACTGTGGCACGGCGACCCGCGGATTCATCTCAGCGCCGACGCGACAAATGCCTCGAACATCCGATTCCCAGCAGCCATGGCTGACACCATCTTCACCGCAAGAGCGCTGACCAAAACCTACACCTCGGGTGAGACGCAGGTGCTTGCGTTGCGTAAGCTGGACCTAGAGATTTCGGCGGGAGAGATGGTCGTCCTGCTTGGCCCGTCGGGCAGCGGGAAATCGACCCTGCTCAATATCATGGGCGGGCTTGACCATGCCACGAGCGGACAGTTGTTCTTCAGGGACCAGGAGCTAACCAACCTCGACGATCGGGGGCTGACTGCCTATCGACGGCAGCACATTGGGTTTGTTTTTCAGTTCTACAATCTGATCCCCAGCCTGACTGCTTATGAGAACGTCGCCCTGGTCACGGAGATTTCCGATCATCCGATGCGCCCGGACGAGGCCCTGGCGCTGGTTGGACTTGAACCGAGGATGCACCATTTCCCGGCTCAGCTCTCCGGTGGCGAGCAGCAGCGGGTGGCCATTGCCCGCGCCATCGCCAAGCGTCCCGATGTCTTGCTCTGCGACGAGCCGACCGGCGCGCTGGATTCCAAAACGGGCATCCGGGTGATCGAGGCATTGCTCAGCATCAATGCGCAGCTTGGCACCACGACACTTATCATCACGCATAACGCCAGCATCCAGGATGTCGCCGACCGTGTGCTGTTTTTTGCCGATGGCCAAATCTCCAGAATTGCCAAGAACGAGGTGCGCCGGACTGCCGCCGAGCTTGTCTGGTGATCCGGATGCGCGCGCTGGACATCAAGCTTCTTCGCGATTTCGGCCGGCTCTGGGCGCAGGCGCTGGCGATTGCGCTCGTCATTGCCGGAGGCGTGGCGACTCTCATTCTCGCGGTCGGCTCCTACCGTTCTCTCGACGAGACGCGCACCGCATACTACGAACGCTACCGGTTTGCTGACGTCTTTGCCACGGTGAGCCGCGCGCCAAGGACGCTTGTCGACCAGATTGCCGAGATTCCCGGGGTTGCTTCGGTCGACGCGCGGATAGCCAAGCTCGTGCTGCTTGACATACCAGACTATCTGGAGCCGGCCACGGGTGAAGTCATCTCCCTGCCGGAGATCGGTGAGGCTTCGCTCAACCTGCTCTACATGCGTGTTGGTCGCATGCCGGAGCCTGGACGAGCCGAAGAGGTGGTCGTCAACGAAGGCTTTGCCTTGTCCCATGGCTTTCAGCCCGGGGCCCGCTTCTCGGCAATATTGAACGGCCGAAAGCGCGAATTGACGATTGTCGGGATCGCGCTGTCTCCCGAGTTTATCTACGCGGTCGGGCCAGGCGACATCATGCCGGACGACCGCCGCTTCGGCCTCATCTGGATGTCGGAAAAAGCGCTCGCCAGCGCCTATGACCTCGATGATGCGTTCTCCTCGGTTTCGTTGAAGTTGCTGCGGGGCGCATCCGAGAGCGAGGTCATGATGCGCCTCGAGGCGATGCTCGAGCGCTATGGTGGCCGAGCGGCCTATGGCCGGAAGGACCAGACTTCGCACGCCTGGCTGAACCACGAACTCGATATGCTCAACAATATGAGCCGGACGCTGCCACCGATCTTCCTTCTGGTGTCGTCATTTCTGGTCAATCTCACCCTCAGCCGGCTCGTTGTGCTGGAGCGCGAGCAGATCGGGCTGATGAAGGCGCTGGGATACAACAATGCCGGCATCGTCATGCACTACCTCAAATTCGTCGTCGTTATCGTGATGATCGGCATTGTGATGGGCAGCGCGGCGGGCACTTGGCTGGGGATGCGCATCACCAGTCTGTTCGGCGACTTTTTCCATTTTCCGTTCCTCGTCTTCACCAAGAGCCCGGACCTTTACGTCATTGCCGCCGCGCTCAGCCTCGTAGCGGCGATCATCGGGGCGGTGCGCGCGCTTCGCGAGGTCGTGCGATTGGCGCCTGCCGTAGCGATGCAGGCGCCGGCGCCTCCGCGCTATCGGCGACTCCTGCCGGCGAGCTCCGGCGTCGACAGGTTCATGTCGCAACCGACCACGATGATGTTGCGCAACATCACTCGCCATCCAGTCAGGTCATTGTTCACGACGCTTGGAATTGCACTGGCGACAGCCATCCTGATTGTTTCACTTTTCACCGGCGATGCGATGGAGGAGTTGATCGATGTGACGTATTTCCTGGCCGACCGCCAGGACGCCACCGTGAGCTTCGTGGAAAAACGCCCGCTGAACGTCGTCCTGCAGATCGCGCGGCTTCCGGGCGTCCTCGCTGCCGAGCCCTACCGCGAAGTGCCGGTCCGCATCAGGAGCGGAAACATCGAGCGCCGGATCATGATCAGCGGCAGGCCGCGTGACGCCGATCTCAACCGGATCATCGATGTCGACCTGCAGCCGGTCGTCCTGCCGGAAGCGGGCCTGGCGATTTCAAGCATGCTTGCCAAGATTCTCGGTGTGAGGGTCGGCGATTCCGTCGAAGTCGACCTCCTCGAAGGAACGCGGCGGACCGTTGTCGTTCCTGTGGCAGCCATGGTCGAAGATTACTTCGGCATCCGCGGGATGATGGATTCAGAGACGCTCGCGCGCCTGATGCGCGAAGCGCCGTCGGTGAACAGCATCAATGTCAGCCTCGACCAGAACAGCCGGGAAACGTTCTATGCCGCCATCAAGAACCTGCCGATTGTCGGCGGCCTGGCTCTGCAGCGTGTGTCGCTTGCGAATTTCCGCAAGTTGGTTGCCCTTCTGATCACGACAATGGCCAGCATCTACACCGGGCTGGCTGCCGTCATCGCGTTCGGTGTCGTCTACAACAGCGCCCGGATCTCGCTTTCCGAACGGGCGCGGGAGTTGGCCAGCTTGCGCGTCCTTGGCTTCACCCGGGGTGAAGTGTTGCGCATCCTCCTGTTGGAACTCGCCCTGCTCACATTGATCGCGCAGCCGCCTGGATGGCTCATTGGCTATGGTCTTGCCTGGATCATGCAGAAGAACCTGGCCGGCGAGCTGATGCGGGTACGCCTGATCGTTGAGCAGTCCACCTACGTCTTCGCCAGCGCGATCGTGATCGCCGCGGCCGTGCTTTCCGCGCTCGTCGTTCGCCGAAGGCTCAACGAGCTGGACCTTGTCAGCGTTCTCAAAACACGGGATTGAACCATGCACACGATCTGGATGAAGCGAACGTTGGGCATTGCAGCGTTGACCATCTTGGGCGCCGGCGCCGTCTGGTTCGCATGGCCGCGGCCGATTGCAGTGGATCTGGCAACGCTGACGAAAGGTCCCATGGAAGTCACGATCGACGACGAAGCGAAAACGCGCGTACGTCACGTCTATACAGTGTCAGCCCCGATCACCGGCAAGGTCCTACGGATCTCTCCACCCCGCCACATCGGAGACCACGTCACCAAGGACGAAACGGTCATGGCGGTGATGCAACCGACGTTGCCGAGCTTTCACGATGCACGCACGCATGAAGAACTGCGGGCGGCGCTGGCTGCGGCCGATGCCGCGATAAACCTTGCAGCTGCCGAAATAGCCCGGATCAAGGCCGGACTTGTATTTTCGCGAACGGAGCTCGGGCGGGCCGAAGCGCTTGCGCGCACCGAGGCAATCTCTATCAAGGCCCTCGACGGAGCCAAGTTCGACGTCGAAACCAATGACGCAGCGCTGGCCAGTGCGAAGGCTCAACTGGAGGTTCGCCGCAACGAGCGTGACAGCGTTGCAGCCCGGCTTGGTGAACAGTCCGACGCCGCGCCAGAGCCGGATCCGGCCTGCTGCATACAGTTGCGCGCTCCCGTAACCGGCAGCGTGCTGAACATCATCCAGGAGAGCGAAGGAGCCGTCCAGGCTGGTGCGCCCCTGATCGAAATCGGCGATCCACTCGATCTCGAAATCGTCGCGGACCTGCTGTCGACCGATGCGGTCCGGATCAAGCCTGGCGCACCCGTCTGGATAGACAACTGGGGTGGGCCGGCGGTCCAGGGTCGCGTCGAACGAGTCGATCCAGCCGGGTTCACCAAGGTTTCCGCACTTGGCATCGAGGAACAACGCGTCCGCACGACCATCGACTTCACCGACCCTCCCGCGAAATGGTCGGCGCTAGGACATGATTATCGGGTGATCGCGCATGTCACGATTTGGAAAGCCGATGGCGTCCTGACCGTGCCGGTGGGCGCCCTGTTCCGACTGGTGGATGACTGGGCGGTGTTCGCGGTCAGGGACGGCCGTGCAAGGGCGACCATCATTAAGATCGGTCAGCGAAACAACCGGACAGCGGAGGTTCTGTCAGGCATTGTCGCAGGCGATCGCGTGGTGCTGCATCCGAGTGATAGAGTCATGGACGGCGTGTCCGTAGCGGAGCGAGGTGTACATTAGGCTGAACGCCAACATTGGCGTAACTCTCAGGCATATCTTCGGCCGGATTTTCGAAAGCCGTTCAGACTAATTCTTGTACCGACAACGGCAGGAGTTCGTTCTTTCCGCAAGCCTTGTCCGTCGTCGACCGCCTCGGAATGTCGCCGAGCGTGCGATACTCCTGTTCGCTGAGACGGCGGGCATTGACGCTGTCCTTCGGTGCGAACGCCATGCACGGGGTGCCGCTCGATGATCCCGAGCTCCACTGCACAGGTGAGAATGCCGCCGAGGAGACCGATCTTCCGGGCCGCCGTACCAGCTCACCGCGACAGCCGACCCTCATCGTCGATAAGAGTCAGGCGAGAGGGCGGGGCATCTCCCCACGTCCAGAGCACGAGATTGACATCGTCCGCGGTCGCGCCCAGCGCAAAACTCCTGACGAGCAATCCGTGATAGCCAAGGCCGATCAGTCTTCGGGCAAATGCCTGCGTCACTGCCTCACCGGTCGCCTTCATCTGGTCGCGCCAGGAGCGATCAGCAAGCGCGCCGGCATCAACACTCTCGGCCAGAAGCACCTGTTCGTCCCGGCTGTCGAATATCTGCTCGATGTCTGCGTCGTAGGAGACTAGCGTGGTCGGCTGCAAATTGCCGACCTGATTTGCTTCCCGCAGCGCGGTCAGCACGGACAGAGATGTATAGAGTGCGGGGGTACCCTTCGGATTGAACCGACCGCCGTAAAGCTCAGCACCGCGACCCGAAAGCGGCGCGCGCGCGTAAATGGGGTTTAGCGCCCGATAGAGCTTGCCTCGATACTGCATCCACCGGGTCAGGCGTGGATGCCGGCATCGACGGCGTCGATATAGTCGAGCACCTCGTCAGCCCGACCGCTACGGACCAGTTGCATGGCCGTCTGCCCGGAGAAGCCGGGCAACGGTTCGGATCGATACCATGCATAGGCCATGAGAGCCGAGCCGAGGCGCGGCTCGACCTTATTTACGATCTCCACCATTTCGCGCAGCCGGCGCTGGGTTTTGTCCGACCGAACGCGGTCCTTGCGCTGGACGGCGTCCTTGCCAAGCCCGGCAGTCTTCGCAACTTCCTCGCTGGTCGTTCGCAGAGCCTCCGCGATCTTGCGCGGCACGAAAAACCCGTTGTCGGAATATTGAATTAAGCCCATCAGCTGCTTCCTATCGACGCATATTATGACACGATATAGCGTCAAATCTGGCGGCATTCAATGGGCGCATGATGTTGTCGATATGCTCGATGCCGCAGCTGGCGACGGCGAACTGGGTGTGGTCCGCAAGCCTGGATCGATGCCGGTCATGGCGATGGAGGCGTCCCAGAGCCGCTTTGCGAGCGCGGGATCTTCCGCATGCGGCGCGCGCTTTGCCTCGCCGGCTACACCGCGGATTCCGCCAAAGCCGGTGGGACCGTAATAGCCTCCGGGCTTCACCTTGCCGGTCGCACCCAGAAGTGCCGGCCACGCGCCCTTGTCGGCGCTGTTGAGCAACAGGCCGACGATTGGGCCTGCGATCTGGACAAATCCCATGTGACGGCCAAGACTTGTGCTGGCGATGCCAGGGTGAACGCCGATTGCAGTGACGGGCGACTTCGCCGCGCGCAGGCGGCGATCCAGTTCGAAGAAGAACAGCGCGCTCGCCAGCTTGCTGGCGCCGTAGCGATCGTTCTTGATGTAGCTCTTGTCGGCGTTGAGGTCGTCCCAGTCGATCTTGGCCTTCAGATGCGCGACGCTGGAGGTCACGATCACCCGCGCTCCCCGGGTCTCCGCAAGTTTAGGCAGGAGCAGCGAGGTGAGCGCGAACACGCCGAGATGATTGACGCCGAACTGCGATTCGAACCCCTGCTTCGTGCGCGTCAGCGGCGGGTTCATGATCCCGGCATTGTTGATGAGCGCATCGATCCGTGGCTCCTTCGCGGCGATCTCGGCTGCGGCGCGAACACTGTCGAGGTCACCGAGGTCGAGCGGCAACCAGACGAGATCGGCGTTCGGCGTGATCCGCTTGATCCGCGCGATGGCATCCAGCGCCCTGGTCTGCTCGCGGCAGCCAAGCAGGACGCGCGCGCCACTGGCGGCAAGCACCCGCGCGATTTCGAACCCCACGCCGGCGTTGGCGCCTGTGACGATGAAGCTTTTTCCCGTCTGTTTGGGGACGTCGGCTTCGGTAAAACCCTTACTATTCGACATTTTCGATCCTTATGTGTGAGTGCCTACATGCTCATTTATCAGTTAAAACTCAGGCGGCGGACCCCTTCCAGAACAGGTCGAACCCGGCCTGCCGGATGGCGTCACTTTCCTGGGGTCTGGCCGTGACCGCGTTGATGCTTATGTCGGCCAAGTCGAACAGAATGGTATCGATGTAGAAGGCGATCCTGTCAGGCGCGGCATGGCCGGCGAGACACTCCTCCACCATCGTCCGCGCATCCCGCAGCATGGCGTGGCACCGGTTCCGGCTGTCCGCTGTCACGCGATCCGACACCTTCAACTGGCGAAGGGCCTTGCGCGCTGTAGCGTGAGCCAGTCCCCAGTCGATCAGACGGTTCCAAAACGCGAATAGTCGGTCTTTGGCGGAGGAGTCCGCCGGATATGGGGCCAGCATCGTCTCTGTGAAGTTGGCCTCGATCTCGAGAAAGAGCTGGTTGAGCAGATCGTCCTTGGTTGGAAAGTAAGTGAACAGCGTCCCCTCGGAAACGCCAGCCGCCTTTGCGATCTTGGCCGTGGACGCGCCTGTGCCCAGGCAGGCCACGAACTCGGCCGCTGCATCGAGCAGTGCCTGTCGCTTTTCTTCACTGAGGGGACGCGCCATATTTCCGTCTAGCGATATTGAGTGAGTAGATACTCAACTATATAGGGATGGCATGAGACTGGTCAACCCCCTCATGAGCCAGATGAGGTAGAGACTGCGAATGGCGACACGGAGCGGACCCTATGTCCAAGGGCAAGACCACTCGGCTGAACGGCTCAAAGGGCGCTGGTCCCCAGTATGATGCCCGCCAGTTCCGATGGATTCTCCACCGCTGAAAAGTGTCCAGTATTCTTGAGCGTAAACAGTCGCGCGTCAGGGAGCAGTGCCCGGGTTCGCTCCCTTTCGTTCGGGCGCGACCAGTCGCTGTCGCCATAGATCAGCGTCACGGGCGCTGAGACGAGCCGATACTGGTCCCGCGCCTTGCTCCAGGATCGCCACCCTGCCAGCACCTTGCGCGCGACGCGCCTGTATCCAGGGCGGTTGGCCACCCGGCCGAACTCGGTGAGAAGGTCGGAAGGAAGTTTACGCGGATCGTGATATCCGCCGCCCATTATTTTCCCGAGCACCATCTTGTTTTCCATCCACGCATTGAACGGGCCCAGAACTGGGACTTGCAAACTTCCGATGATGAAATTCGCGAACCAGTTGCCACGTCGGAGCCCATCTCCGTAACGGGTTTCGTAGTCGTAAGGATTGCTGGCGAAGACGCGCTCGACCCGCTGCGGAATTGCGGCTGCGACCGTGAGAGCCAATGCACCCCCGATCGATTCGCCCACAAGCGTGACGCCGGTGAGGTTCAGCTTCTCGATGAAGCCGATGACGCCTTGCCTGAAATACGGCTCATCGAAGCGCGCGAGTGGGTCGATCGGCGAATGACCGTGTCCAGGCAGATCGATGGCATACACCGTGTAAGACTCGGCGAGCAGGGGCGCCAAATCGCGAAAGTACTCGAGCTGTGTGCGGATCGTATGCATAAGGACCAATGGCGGCCCATTGCCGGTCTTTTCATAACGCAGACTGAGCGTGTCCGATATTTGCAAGAGGCTTGGTTCGATCATGGACGAGGTTAGCATTTATCTCTCTCTTTTATTTTATTGGAGGATTTCTCGAATGGGCCCTGGGTGATCTTCGCCCAACTGTTATCGGCGTCGATGAAAGTGCGAGCCGGTACGATGGCGTCGAATGTCGCCTTCATGCGATCTTCCGCCCGAATTCGATCACCGCTGCCGTCTGCCGGAGCCCCGTCGCAACGACGGACACCCTGAACTTTCCTTGGAGTGCGTCGTCGAATGTGGCGCCGACGATGATGTCGGCGTCCGCGTCGACTTCCTCACGGATGCGGGTCGCCGCCTCGTCCACTTCGAACAGCGTCATATCCGGTCCGCCGGAAATCGAGACAAGGACGCCTCTTGCACCTCGCATCGACGCTTCATCGAGAAGCGGATTTGCGATCGCGGCTTCCGCGGCGATCCTTGCGCGGTTCAATCCGGTCGCCTCGCCGGTGCCCATCGCGGCGCGCCCCATATCGCCCATCACAGCTCTCACGTCGGCGAAGTCGAGATTGATCAACCCTTCCTTGACGATCACGTCGGTGACGCAGCCTACTCCCGAATAGAGAATGCGATCCGCCATGGCGAAGGCGTCCGCGAAGGTCGTCTTCGCATCGGCGACCCGGAAAAGGTTCTGGTTCGGGATGACGATAACCGTGTCCGCGCACTCGCGGAGGCGCTCGATACCTTGTTCCGCCGCCCGCATCCGGTGCCCGCCCTCGAAGACGAACGGCTTGGTGACGACGCCCACGGTGAGAATGCCGGCCCGACGTGCGGCATGGGCAATGACGGGTGCCGCCCCGGTTCCAGTTCCGCCTCCCATGCCCGCCGTCACGAAACACATATGGGTGCCGGCAAGATGGTCCATGATCTCATCGATCGATTCCTCAGCGGCCGCCTGGCCGATTTCGGGGAGGGAGCCGGCTCCCAATCCCGCTGTCGTGTTGGCGCCCAACTGGATCAGGCGCGACGCCTTCGACATGGCAAGCGCCTGGGCATCGGTGTTCGCAACGACGAATTCCGCGCCCTCGAGATTCTGAAGGATCATGTTGTTGACGGCGTTTCCGCCGCCTCCGCCCACGCCGATCACGGTGATCCTTGGCTTCAGCTCAATGATGTTGGGGATGGCAGTCATCGCGAATCTCCATAAGATGCACGCCCATCAGCCTTGCCGGGGATGCACGGAACATACGAATCCCGGAAACTTCCGTTTCCGGCAGGGAATAGGGCCGCGAGCGCAAGCGGCCGGATTGCCAAGCGGTCAGCGGTAAAGTTTTCAATCACCGGTCGCTCCGGTGCTCGCGCCGGTCGGATCATCCCGTCCAGCGCCTGAACAAGGCGCTGGCGTTCACACCGCCAAAGCCGAAGCCATTGCAGATCGCGTAGTCTATCTCCATTGGTCGGGCCTCGTTCGCGACGAAATCGATGCCGTCGGCGGCCGGATCGGGCGCGCTCAAATTGAGTGTCGGCGGTGCCACCTGGTCCCTGATCGCCAGGATCGAGAAGATGGCACCAAGCCCGCCGGCCGCGCCCAGCAGATGTCCGGTCGCCGATTTCGTTGCGCTGACAGCTATCGCGAAATCGCGCCCGAAGACGCTCTTGATCGCTTCGATCTCACCCAGGTCGCCGACTGGCGTGGAGGTCGCATGCGCATTGAGATGACGAACCTCGCGCGGCGAAATCCCTGCTTGCGCAATCGCGATCTCCATGGCCCGGCGCGCGCCGTCGCCATCCTCGGGACCGGAGGTGACATGGTGAGCATCCGCCGTCGTGCCGTAGCCGACGAGCTCGGCGAGCGGTTTCGCACCGCGCGCAAGCGCATGGCTCAATTCCTCGATCACCAGCACGCCGGCTCCTTCGCCCATGACGAAGCCGTCCCTCGATATGTCGAAAGGACGCGAGGCTTGAGCCGGCGCCCAATTGAAGCCGGTGGAAAGAGAGCGTGCGGCGGCAAACCCACCGAGACTGACGATGTTCATGCACGCTTCCGTGCCTCCGCAAACGGCGATATCAGCTTCGTTCGCGCGGATAAGACGGGCCGCATCGCCGATCGCCTGGATGCCGGCCGCGCACGCCGTGACCGGCGCGCCCAATGGACCTTTGAAGCCATGACGGATTGAGATGTGGCCTGCTGCTAGGTTCACCAGGAAGGAGGGCACCGTAAAGGGCGACAGGCGGCGGGCGCCACGCAGGTCGACCGTGCGCACCGCCTCGGTGATGGCGGGGAAGCCGCCGATCCCTGAAGCGATGACCGTTGCTGTGCGCATGCGATCCGCTTCCAAGGCAGGCTTCCATTTCGCCTGCGCAAGCGCCTCTTCCGCCGCTGCCAGCGCAAAGAGAATGAACCGATCTACCTTGCGCTGGTCCTTCGCGGACAGGACGGCATCGGGATCGAACCCGGACTCCGGGTCTTCTTCCACGCAGGGGACCACGCCGCCGACCTTCGCCGGCAGGTCGCCCACCATATCGTCCGGAAGCTTCCGCAGCCCCGAGCGACCGGCCAGGAGACGCGACCACGACGCCTTGACATTGGCGGCCAGCGGCGTGACCGCTCCTACGCCCGTAACCACAATCCGTCGCATCGATTCTCCTGTCACTTGGGTGCGCGGACAGCGCTGCCGCCGCCGTTCAAGCGGCGACTGCTTCGCGAACCTGATCGGTTGCCGCATCCAGAAAAGCCTGCGCGAGGTCGGGGTCGTTGACGACCCGCGAGAGGAGCACGGCACCGACCATCGTCGAGAGAATGGCCATGGCCTTATCGCCGGGTTTTTCGCCGTCGGTCCCGCCAACCCAACCGCCGAGCATCTCAAGGTATTCCTTGATCCCGGCCTCGAATGACGCCTTCACCTCGGCGCCCTGTCTGGCAGCATCCGAGCCGAGCGCAACGACCGGGCAGCCGTCCATCCTTTCTCCGCGATGGTCCATACTGAGATAGAATGAGATCACTGCGTCGAGCGGATTCCCAGGATTTGCCGCGGTCGCGGTCGACCACCTGTGGGTGGCGCTCTCCATCGCCCGCCTGGACGCCTGGGCCGCCAAGTCCTCCTTTGACGCGAATTGCTTGTAAAAGGCGCCTTGCGTCAGCCCGGCACCCTTCATCAGATCCTTGAGGCCGATGCCGTCAAAGCCGCGCTCGCGAAAAAGCCGGCTTGCCACATTGATGACGGTCTCGCGGTTTTCCGCAGCTTGAATTCGGCTCACTCGCATCATCGCTCTCCTTTTTGATTGCGTTCGTAATCTATAATCGGTATAGAGGTCGAATGCAATCTATTTCGAGATGAGGCGACGAGCGTGAAAAAGAGAACCGTTTTCGTATTGGGATCGACCCTGACGGCGATGTCATGGGCGGCGGCATTCGTCACGCTTGCCACTCCCGCGCAGGAAGCCTCTTTGGTGACCGATCCAAGGCAGGAAGCACCATTCGTCAGGCTTGTGTCGGCAGCGCCGGTCACCGGGTCGGAACGTGGCTTCACCGGCATCGTCGCGGCGAGGGTGCAGAGCAATCTCGGCTTTCGGGTTCCAGGCAAGATCGTGGAACGGTTGGTGGATGTCGGTCAGGAAGTTAAAGCCGGTCAGCCGCTGATGCGGATTGACGATACCGATCTGCGCCTTGCGCTTTCGGCGAAACGCAATGCCGTCGCGGCAGCGCGCGCGACAGTCGCTCAGACACAGCCGGATGAACGGCGATACGCCAGTTTGCTTGGCAGTGGGTGGATTACACCGCAGCGCTACGAGCAGGCTAAGGCTGCGATGGAAACAGCCCAAGCGCAACTCGCCGCCGCCGAAGCCGACGCACGGGTCGCCGAGAACGAGGCGGCCTATGCAGTCCTGTTGGCGGACGCGGATGGGACGGTGGTTGAAACGTTTGGCGAGCCGGGGCAGGTCGTCGCAGCCGGCCAGCCAGTGATCCGGACCGCCAAGGCAGGCCCGCGCGAAGCAATTGTCGCGCTCCCCGAAACCATTCGGCCGGCGATCGGCTCGGCGGCCGAGGCCAGCGTGTATGGTGGCGATGAGCGTCGTTACTCAGCGCATCTGCGGCAGTTGTCGGACTCCGCCGATGCCCAGACCCGCACGTATGAGGCGCGCTATGTGCTCGACGGTGAGGCTGCCGCGGCACCGCTTGGCGCGACGGTAACCATTCGGCTCGCAAGCCAGGTGAAACAGCCAGAGGTCCAGGTGCCACTGGGGGCAGTGCTCGACGACGGCAAGAAGACCGGCGTTTGGGTGTTGGACAGCGCCACCTCAACCGTACACTTTCAGCCCGTCCAGCTTGTTCGTGTAACCAGCGAAACCGCTGTGATCTCCGGATTGAACTCCAACGTTCCCATTGTCTCGCTCGGCGCTCATCTCCTGCAGGAGGGGGCCCGCGTCAGGACTGCTTCCGAAAGCGGGAGCAACTGACGATGAACCTCAATCTTTCCGCGATCGCCGTTCGCGAACGCGCCGTCACCCTGTTCTTCATCCTCCTGCTCGTCGCGGCTGGCGCCTACGCGTTCCTTATGCTCGGGCGGGCGGAGGATCCCAACTTCACCATCAAGACCCTGACGGTCACAACGGCATGGCCGGGCGCGACGGCCCGCGAGATGCAGGACCTTGTCGCCGAGCCGTTGGAGAAGCGGCTTCAGGAACTCACCTGGTACGATCGGGTCGAGACGACCACGCGGCCGGGATACGCCTATATGACGGTCACGCTGAAGGACAGCACGCCGCCATCCGCCGTGCAGGAAGAATTTTACCAGGCCCGCAAGAAGCTCGGGGATGAAGCCCGCAACCTGCCGCCCGGCGTCTACGGTCCCTTCGTCAACGACGAATATTCGGATGTGAGTTTCGCCCTTTATGCGCTGAAGGCCAAAGGCATGCCGATGCGTGAGCTGGCCAGGCAGGCTGAGACCATTCGCCAGGATCTTCTGCACGTGCCCGGCGTCAAGAAGATCAACATACTCGGCGAACGTCCGGAGCAGATATTCGTCGAGTTCTCCTATGCCAAGCTGGCAACCCTCGGCGTGTCCGCGCAAGATATCGTTGCGGCCTTGCAAAGGCAGAACACCGTCACGCCGGCGGGCTCGATCGATACTCAGGGGCCGCAGGTCTTCATCAGGCTCAACGGCGCCTATGACGGTGTCCAGGCTATCGCCGACACGCCGATCGTTGCCGGGGGGCGGACGCTGAAGCTTTCCGATGTTGCCGAGGTCCGCCGCGGCTACGAGGACCCTCCCACCTATCTCATCCGACGTCAGGGCGAGCCCACCATCATGCTCGCGGCCGTTATGCAGGAGGGTTGGGACGGTCGCGCGCTCGGCAAGGCGCTGGAGGACAGGACTGCCACGATCGCACGGACATTGCCGCTTGGGATAACGCTCGACAAGGTGTCCGACCAGGCCGTCAACATCACCTCGGCGGTCGACGAGTTCATGTTGAAGTTCGCGATGGCGCTCGGCGTCGTGCTGCTGATCAGCCTGCTCAGCATGGGCTGGCGCGTCGGCATCGTCGTGGCGGCCGCCGTCCCGCTGACGCTTGCCGCCGTGTTCCTCATCATGCTGGAGACCGGCCGGTTCTTCGATCGCATCACGCTCGGCGCCCTCATCCTGGCGCTCGGCCTTCTCGTGGACGACGCCATCATCGCCATCGAGGTGATGGTGGTGAAGATGGAAGAGGGCATGGATCGCATCAAGGCGGCGGCCTATGCCTGGAGCCATACCGCGGCGCCGATGCTGTCGGGAACGCTCGTGACGATCGCTGGGTTCCTGCCCGTGGGCTTCGCACGCTCGACGGCCGGCGAGTACGCCGGCAACATCTTCTGGGTCGTGGGGTTTGCCCTCATTGTCTCCTGGATCGTCGCGGTGGTCTTCACGCCCTACCTTGGCGTCAAGATGCTGCCCGCGATCCAGCCGGTCGAAGGCGGCGTTCACGCCATATACGACACACCGAACTATCGGCGCCTGCGGCGGCTCATCATCTTTGCCGTGCGCCACAAGTTCGTGACCTGCGGTGTCGTCGCCATCGTTTTCGCGCTTTCGGTTGTCGGTATGGGCAGCCTGAAACAGCAGTTCTTCCCGACATCCGACCGCCCCGAAGTGCTGGTCGAGGTTCGTCTGCCGGAAGGCACCAGCATCGAGACGACGACCGCCACAGTGGAGAAGCTGGAGCACTGGCTTGGCAACCAGCCCGAAGCCAGGATCGTGACGAGCTACGTCGGTCAGGGCGCTCCGCGCTTCTTCTTTGCCATGGCACCGGAACTGCCTGATCCTGCCTTTGCCAAGATCGTCGTGCTGACACCGGACGCGGAGGCACGCGAGGCGCTGAAGCACCGGCTCCGGGAGGCGGTATCGCAGGGGCTCGCGCCCGAGGCCAATGTCCGCGTCACGCAGCTTGTGTTCGGACCCTACACGCCGTTCCCTGTCGAGTTCCGGGTCATGGGACCTGATCCCGCGCAACTATATGCCATCTCCGAAAAAGCACTTGATGCGATGCGAGGCGTCGCGGACGTGCGGCAGGCCAATCGCGACTGGGGCAACCGCACGCCCGTACTGCGCTTCATCCCTGACCAGGATCGACTGAACCTCATCGGGCTGTCGCCGGCGGAGGTGGCCCAGCAGCTCCAGTTCCTGCTCACCGGCATTCCCGTCACACAGGTCCGCGAGGACATTCGCAATGTCCCGATCGTGGCGCGCAGCGCTGGGGCTGAGCGGCTGGATCCGTCGCGTCTGGCGGATTTCTCGCTGATGAGCCGGGACGGGCGCCAGATTCCCCTCGACCAGATCGGTCATTCGGAGGTCCGCCTGGAAGAGCCGATCCTGAAGCGCCGCGATCGTCTGCCGGTCATCACGATCCGCTCGGATATCAATGAGGCAACGCAGCCTCCGGAGGTCTCCAAGCAGATCATGACGGCCCTGCAGCCGCTGATCGCTTCCCTTCCGGCCGGCTATCGCATCGAAATGGGTGGATCAATCGAGGAGGCGACCAAGGCCAACACTGCTTTGGGCAAGATCTTTCCGGCCATGATCGCCGCCATGCTGATCGTCATCATGCTGCAGGTACGATCCTTCTCGACGATGTTCATGGTCGTGCTGACGGCACCGCTTGGCCTCGTCGGCGTCGTGCCGATGTTGCTCACCTTCAACCAGCCTTTCGGGTTCAACGCCATTCTGGGCCTCATAGGACTGGCCGGCATCCTGATGCGCAATACGCTGATCCTGACGGAACAGATCAAGGAGAACCGTGCTGCCGGTCTTGACGACTATCACGCCGTCATTGAGGCCACCGTGCAACGCACGAGGCCCGTCATCTTGACCGCACTTGCAGCCGTGCTCGCCTTCATCCCCCTCACGCACTCCGTCTTCTGGGGTTCGATGGCCTATACACTGATCGGCGGCACTGCGGCCGGCACGGTGCTGATCCTGCTTTTCCTTCCCGCTCTTTATGCCGCGTGGTTCCGGATCAAGCCGACCGCGGATGAGGCCCATCAGGCTTCGACCGAAGAACCGGAATTGCAAACTGCGATGGCGGCCGAATAGGGCACTGTTGTCGGAAGAGACGGTTCAAGTTCTTGCCCGCTGGCCTGATATTTGCAAGCCAGCTGCACGATCTTGCCGTCTGCCGATGACTGTCCACGCGAGCCGCGAAGAGGGGCATCAGCACTGGAGACATCAATGGATCGCCCGGATCGAAAGCGACCTGATCGAAACGAGGTGCGCCGGCGCATTCTGGAGGTGGCGGAGGAGCACTTTCGCCGCATCGGCTACCATAAGACTTCGGTTGCCGATATCGCCTCCGAACTCGGCATGAGCACGGCAAACGTCTACCGTTTCTTCCCCTCGAGGGACGCAATCAAAGAATCCATCTGCGGCCAAGCTTTGAACGAGGTAGCTGACATCGCCCTCGCAATCGCACGCACGAACGCGCCAGCCGGGGAGAAACTCGGCCAGCTACTGACCGCCGTTCACCACCACAAGAAGATGACGCTGGTCAAGGAAAAGCGCATGCACGACCTGATTGTCGCCGCCATGCAGGAGAACTGGGCGATCATCAAGGCGTATATCGAGGACATGGTAACGACTTTAGGGATCGTCATCCGCGAGGGTATCGAATGGGCGAATTCAACGTCGAAGATTCCGCTGCGGCGGCGCGTGCCGTCCACACCGCGTTCACGCCGTTCCTCCATCCGATGCTGATCGAGCGCTGCCTCGAACACGGCGAGGATACCGAAGTGGGCTTGCGCGCGCAGATTGGATTTTGCCTGAAAGCTCTTGGCAAGTCGGCCTAACATGCCGGCTAGGCCAACGCCGGCTCCCCGATCGCCTGCCTGATCTGACGAACGTCGCGCGCTGGCGGTGCGCCGAACTGCCGGAGATATTCGCGGCTGAATTGCGAGGCGCTCTCGTAGCCGACCGCGAAGGCCACATCGGATGCGCTATGGTCACCAGCGAGCAACAACTGCCGCGCTTCCTGCAACCGAAGCTGTTTCTGATACTGGAGCGGGCTGAGACCGGTCATTGCCAGAAAATGGCGATGCAGGCTGGCGCGGCTCATGCCGCTTGCATCGCATAGCGCCTCTATGCGCAAACGGGTATTCTGATTGTCCCTTATCCATCCCACCGCTCGCCGGATACGGCCCAGCGCACCCTCGGGCCGCGCGATCTGACGCAACAGGCGACCCTGCGGACCTTGCAGGAGACGATAGAGCAATTCACGTTCCGCCATGGGAGCAAGAACGGGAATATCGGCCGGGGTGTCGAGCAACGACAGCAGGCGCAGCAAGGTGTCGCGTAGCGGCGCCGTCATCGGATTGATCGCAATGCCGATCCCTTGGGGATCAATGTCGCGCACCTGCGGCATGGTCGACGCAACATCGGCCAGAATGGCAGGGTCCAGGACCAGCGACACCGCGACATAGGGTTGGCCGTCATCGGCATCCAGTATCTGGCCGATCAGCGGCAGATCGAGGGCGCTGATGAGGTAGTGCGCGGGATCGTAGCTTAAAAGATCGTCGTTGATCGCTACGTGCTTCGAACCCTGCAGGATGAAGCAGATCATCGAGCGGTACAGGCATGGTGCCTTGCCGGTGGTCGCCTGTCCCACGTTGATCTCCAGCCGCGGGATCGGCGTGATGGTTATCCCTGATGGCGCGTGGCGCAGCGCGATGTCGAGATGCGGCTTGAGATGGTCTGTCATCGTCAGACCATACCATCGTCAGTCCGCCAGGCAAGCGATTGAGACAATCGGGCAAAATGTTGAGCGTATCGGGCGGGTTCGTCGAGCCGGCGTCGCCTACCTTTGGGACATCGGGAGGGTGCCTTGGCGGCGCCGCTTCGCACCGTGACCATCCAATGAGGGCAGACCATGACCAAGCAGATCGCACTTATCACCGGCGCCGGCCGCGGCCTCGGCCGCAACATGGCGCTGCATCTCGCCAGACGCGGTGTCCACATCGTCGGCACCTACCGCAGCGGCGCGGCGGAAGCCGACGCGCTGCGCCAGGAGATCGAGGCGCTGGGCGGCACGGCCGCCATGCTGGCGCTCGACGTCACTGATACGACGAGTTTCCCCACATTTGCCGGGAAGGTGGTCGAAACCCTGAAGACTGATTTCGGTCGCGAACGCTTCGATTTCCTGGTCAACAATGCCGGCAACGGTCTTTTCGCCAACTTCGCCGAGGCGACCGAAGAGCAATTCGAATCGTTGGTCGGCACGCATCTGCGCGGCCCCGTCTTCCTGACCCAGAAGCTGCTGCCGCTGATCGAGGACGGCGGGCGCATCCTGAACGTCTCGTCCGGCTTCGTGCGCTTCACGCTGCCAGGCTATAGCCTTTATGCGGCGATGAAGGCTGCGGTCGAGGTACTGACCCGATTTATGGCGGTGGAGCTTGGCGCGCGCCGAATCCGGGTCAATGCGATTGCGCCTGGTGCCATCGCCACCGACTTCGGCGGTGGTGCGGTGCGCGACAATGAGGATGTCAACGCCTATGTGGCGCAGGGCATCGCACTGGGCCGCGTCGGCCTGCCGGACGACATCGGCAGCGCGGTCGCCGCTATCCTGTCGGAGGATATGGGTTGGGCGAACGGCACGACCTTCGACATTTCGGGCGGGCAGTTGCTGTAGCGCCAGCGCAACATCGCCCGTTCCTTGCCGGCACTTCGAGAGACCATCATGCCCGACACCAGCCTCACGCTCATCAGCCACCCGCTTTGCCCGTTCGTTCAACGGGCGGCGATTGTCCTTCTTGAAAAGGCGTGTTGGTCGACAAGATCGACGTCGATCTTGCGGCCAAGCCCGACTGGTTTCTGGCGCTTTCGCCGACCGGCAAGGTGCCATTGCTCAAAGTAGGCCAGGCGGATGGGCCGGACGCCGTCCTCTTCGAAAGCATGGTCGGCGCAACGCTGTATTCGGTCGATGCGCTGTCCCGTGCCCGGCATCGGGGCTGGATCGAGTTCGGCACGGCGACCCTCGGTGGCGGACGATCTGCTGTCGACCGAACTGATGGACGCGATGCTGTCGGCACGCGCGCGCTGTGGAAACAGTATTGCCGGCTGCTGCGTCGAGCGATGCCACCAAGATGAAATTATCCACAGGGCATCCAGTTTGGCTGGGGCGCCAGGATTCGAACCTGGGAATGTCGGTACCAAAAACCGATGCCTTACCACTTGGCGACGCCCCAATTGCCGTCAGAGTCGCTGGTGCGGCGCGTTATTAGCAGAGCAGCCGAAAAGCACAATCCTTATGAGCGACAAGTCAGAACGATCAAATTTGGTCAGGCAAAGCAGCGCCGCCGGACGACATGGAGCGGCTACTCGGACCACACAGCCATCTCGTTGCCGGCCGGATCGACAAAGTGGAAGCGCCGGCCGCCGGGGAATGAAAAGATCGGCTTGACGATCGTGCCGCCGGCGCTCTCGACGGCACCGCGCGTATCTTCCAGATCCTTGCTGTAAAGCACGGGTAGCGGCTTGGCGGGCGCTTCCTCGGCGTCGGCCTGGAAGCCACCGTCCAGGCCTTCGGCAAAAGCCGAATAGGTCGGTCCATAGTCGGTGAACGACCAGCCAAAGGCATTGCTGTAGAAGGCCTTGAGCCGGTCCAGCGTTCCGCCGGTCGCCGGCATTTCCAGATAGTCGAGTTTTCCAGACAGTTTCATGACTCACCTGTTTGTTCCCTGTATGTTCTACTCTAAAAGCCCGGGAATGGCAAGTCTTTTTGACGCATCCTGGGACCGGGCTTTTGCTTAATCGATTGTAGGAGCCGGGCGGCTTCGCCGACGCCTTGCCTTTCGCACTGCAGCATCATATCGCTCCAGGGTCGGACCGGCGGAACTATCCGTTTCGCCAACCTTTCCAATCTCCTGCAACCGGAGAGCAATGCATGACCAAATGGGTTTTCACCTTTGGCGATGGTGCGGCGGAAGGCCGTGCCGGCGACAGGAATCTGCTGGGCGGCAAGGGCGCCAACCTGGCCGAGATGTGCAGCCTGGGCCTGCCGGTGCCGCCGGGCTTCACCATCACCACGGAGGTCTGCAACGCCTACTATGCCAATGGCCGCACCTATCCGGCCGGGTTGGAAGCCGATGTCGCGGTTGCGCTCGATCACATCGGACACCTGACCGGCCGCCGGTTTGGCGACCCGTCGAAACTGCTGCTGGTCTCGGTGCGATCCGGCGCCCGCGCGTCGATGCCCGGCATGATGGACACTGTGCTCAATCTCGGGCTGAACGACGAGACGGTGGAGGCGCTGGCAGCCGATTCCGGCGATGCGCGCTTTGCCTATGACAGCTATCGCCGCTTCATCCAGATGTATTCCGACGTCGTCATGGGCCTCGACCATGAAGTGTTCGAGGAAATCCTGGAGGACCAGAAGGGCGGGCTTGGGCATGAGCTCGACACCGAACTGACGGCGCTCGAATGGCAAGGCGTCATCGCGCTCTACAAGGCCAAGGTCGAGGAAGAGCTCGGCAAGCCGTTCCCGCAGGATCCGCATGAGCAGCTGTGGGGCGCGATCGGCGCCGTCTTCTCGAGTTGGATGAACAACCGCGCCATCACCTACCGGCGCCTGCACGACATCCCCGAAAGCTGGGGCACGGCGGTCAATGTCCAGGCCATGGTGTTCGGTAATATGGGCGAGACATCAGCCACCGGCGTCGCCTTCACCCGCAACCCGTCGACCGGCGAGAAGATGCTCTATGGCGAGTTCCTGGTGAACGCGCAGGGCGAGGACGTCGTCGCCGGCATCCGTACGCCGCAGAACATCACCGAGGCGGCGCGCATCGCGGCGGGCTCGGACAAGCCATCGCTGCAGAAGCTGATGCCGGACGCGTTCCAGTCCTTCGTCACCATCTCCGACAGCCTGGAAAAGCACTACCGCGACATGCAGGATCTCGAATTCACCATCGAGCGCGGCAAATTGTGGATGCTGCAGACAAGGTCCGGCAAGCGCACCGCCAAGGCGGCGCTGAAAATCGCCGTCGAGATGGCGCGGGACAGGCTGATCACGAAAGAGGAAGCCGTCGCCCGCATCGATCCGGCATCGCTCGACCAGCTGCTGCATCCGACCATCGATCCCAAGGCCGCGCGTGACGTCATCGGCATCGGATTGCCGGCGTCGCCCGGTGCCGCCACCGGCGAGATCGTCTTTTCCTCGGGCGACGCCGAGGAGTTGAAGTCGCAAGGCCGCAAGGCGATCCTGGTGCGCATCGAAACCAGCCCCGAGGACATCCACGGCATGCATGCGGCGGAAGGCATCCTGACCACGCGCGGCGGCATGACCAGCCACGCCGCGGTGGTGGCGCGCGGCATGGGCAAGCCTTGCGTGTCGGGCGCCGGTTCGCTGCGTGTCGACTACAAGGCAGGCACGCTGATGGCGATGGGCTCGACCTTCCGCAAGGGCGATATCGTCACCATCGATGGCGGCAATGGCCAGGTGCTGAAGGGCGCCGTGCCGATGCTGCAGCCCGAACTTTCCGGCGATTTCGCCGCCATCATGGAGTGGGCGGACGCGGTGCGCCGGATGAAGGTGCGCACCAATGCCGAAACGCCGCTCGACGCGCGCATGGCGCGCTCCTTCGGCGCCGAAGGCATCGGCCTTTGCCGCACCGAGCACATGTTCTTCGATGGCGACCGCATCGTCGCCATGCGCGAGATGATCCTGGCCGACACCGAAAAGGACCGGCGCACAGCACTCGACAAGCTTTTGCCGATGCAGCGTTCGGATTTTCTCGAACTGTTCGAGATCATGGCCGGCCTGCCGGTGACGATCCGCCTGCTCGATCCGCCGCTGCACGAATTCCTGCCGAAGACCGAGGAAGAGGTGGCCGAGGTTGCCGCCGCCATGAAGGTGTCGCCGGACAAGCTCAGGCAGCGCACCGAGGCGCTGCACGAGTTCAACCCGATGCTCGGTCATCGCGGTTGCCGCTTGGCCGTCTCCTATCCCGAAATTGCCGAGATGCAGGCGCGCGCCATTTTCGAGGCGGCCGTCGAGGCCGGCAAGAAGGCCGGCGCGCTTGTGGTCCCCGAGATCATGGTGCCGCTGGTCGGCCTGGTGAAGGAACTCGACTACGTCAAGGCGCGCATCGATGCGGTCGCCAAGAGCGTCATGGAGGAAACCGGTGTCAAGATCGACTATCTCACCGGCACCATGATCGAACTGCCGCGTGCGGCGATCCGCGCCCATGTCATCGCGCAGTCCGCCGAGTTCTTCTCCTTCGGCACCAACGACCTGACCCAGACGACATTCGGTATTTCGCGCGACGATGCGGCCTCGTTCCTGGAAACCTACCGCCAGAAAGGCATAATCGACCAGGATCCGTTCGTCTCGCTCGACATCGACGGCGTCGGCGAACTGGTGCGCATGGCCGCCGAAAAGGGCAGGGCGACGCGGCCCGACATCAAGCTTGGCATCTGCGGCGAACATGGCGGCGACCCGGCCTCGATCCGCTTTTGCGAAGAGATCGGCCTCGACTACGTATCCTGCTCGCCCTATCGCGTGCCGATCGCAAGGCTGGCGGCCGCGCAGGCAGCGGTGCTGGTCGCTAGATCAATTCCAGGAAAAGTGTGAAACGGTTTTCCCGGGAAAGCTCGTAGCGCTTTCCCGTAGGGAATTGCGTCAACCGTTTCGAGAAACGGTGAACTGCTCCAAGTCAGGCCGCGGATAGATCTATCCCGGACGAGCTTACCGTTTTGTAAGCCAATTCACGCGAACGTGCCGACGGCATTGCATAATTTCGACACCGTTCCCGCCCAATTTGCGGATACCCGCAATTGTCCCCGGAAGCCGATGTTGCAGACCTCACCCGCGCCGTTCCGCTCCATTTTGGTCATTCAAACGAAGTTCATGGGAGATATCGTCCTCGCCTCGGTACTTGTGGAAAATTTGCGGCTCGAATTCCCCGGCGCCAGGCTCGTATTTCTGTGCGAGGCTAGCTTCGAGAGCTTCGTGATCGCTCATGGCATCGCTTCCGAGGTGGTCACGTTTAAGCGCGCCCGCATGCGCGGCACCAACCTCGAGCGCGGGAAAGAGCTTTACGCCATGGTCCGCGCGTTGCGCCGCTTCCGCGTCGACCTGACAATCGACCTGACCGATTCAAAGACGTCGCGCATTGTCAGCGGGCTCGTCAACGCAAGAACCCGCGTCGGCTACAATCCTTCCGAAAGACCCTTGCGCATGCTGGAGCGCCAGCCCGCCAACGTCTTTGCCAAGCCCTACGGCTTTGATGGCCAGCACTTTCTGTACCGCTATCTCTCGCCGCTCGAAGCGCTCGGAATCGAACTCCGCAAGGTGATTCCGAGCCTTCAGCCGCTGCCATTGGAGACGGCGAAAGCATTGGCGCTGCTGGATAAGCACCATCTGCGGCCAAACGGTTTCATCGCCGTGCATGCGGGTGCAAGCTTCGAGGGGCGACGTTGGCAGCCGGAGCGGTTTGCAGCGGCGATCGTCGAGATTATGGGCGAAACCGGTCTGGACGTCGTCCTGGTCGGCGGCCCGGACGAGCGGGAGATTGCCGAACGTATCGTCGCCAGGACCGCGCCGTCGGTCGTCAATCTCGTGGGGGACCTGTCGCTTGAAAGTCTGCTGGCGGTGCTGAAACAGGCCCGGCTGTTTCTCGGCAACGAGAGCGGCCCGATGCACATGGCCGCCGCCACCGGAACCCCGGTTGTCGGGCTGTTCGGTTTGACGCGCCCGTCGCGCTGGGGTCCCCTCGGCGTGCCCAGCATTTCGCTCCAGCCGCCGTTGCCTTGCAACTGCCTGGCCAAGGGCCTCTGCCGCGCGCCGGATCCCAGCAAGGCCTGCTGCGTCTGGGGTCTGGAGGTCAAGCCTGTGGTCGACGCGGTGCGCGAGCTTCTTTCGCGCTCCGAAATGAGGCTGGGGCGCGCCATCTGACATCATGGTCGCGCGGACAACCGCTATCGCGGAATGGCCCGTTCACCACGCGAACGGTCAAATTGTCGCGACAGCCACTTTTCCGCTATCCACCATCCCGATTTCCGCCTTCATGCACGTCTTGGGATGCCGGCTTGAAACGACCGGTCAGGAATTCGGTTTGATGCGCCTGCTGCAAAAAAATCTCTGCATGATCGCCATGTCGTTGGCGATGGTATCCGCCGGCCATGCCGCGCCGCTCGTCGAGCCCACGCTGCACATCAGGCCGGAGGCGAGCGGAGCAGGCCGCGTTGCGCTCACGCTAGATGCCTGCGGCGGGCAGACCGACAGCCGGATCCTTTCGGCGTTGGTGGACAACAAGATCCCCGCCACCATTTTCGTGACCGGTATCTGGCTGAAGCGAAACGCCGCCGCCGTCGAGATCATGCGGGCCCATCCCGACCTGTTCGAGCTTGAAAATCACGGCGGCCATCATATCCCGGCGGTCGACACGCCACGGAAAATCTACGGTATCCGCAGCGCCGGCAGCCCGGACGCGGTGCTGGCCGAGGTCGAGTCGGGTGCCACCGCTCTTGCCGGAACCGGCGAGCCGGCGCCGAAATGGTTTCGGGGCGCAACCGCCGAATACAGTCCGTCGGCAATCGCCATGATCCGCAAGCTTGGCTTCAAGATCGCGGGCTTCTCGATAAACGGCGACGGCGGCTCATTGCTTGGCGCCAAGGAAACCGCGCGGCGCATCGCGGCGGCCAAGGACGGTGACGTGATTATCTCGCACATCAACCAGCCGACCCACGCCGCCGGCGAAGGCGTGGTGCAGGGGCTCCTGGCGCTCAAGGCCAAGGGCTTGACCTTTGTGCGGCTCGACGATGCCGATGCCGATGGAATCGGCGATCACGGCACCACCGACTGACCGGTGCATTTGATCTTCAGGTGAAGCCGGCCTGACCTGAATCTCAACGCACCTCACGCGGCGGTCGCAGTCGGTCAGTCCGGTTTGGCTTCGATCGCGACCTTGCTGGCGTAGAACGCGCCGTGGTTACGGATCTCAGCCATTTCGTCGAAAGGATGCTCGTAGGCCCACATGGCGTTCTGCCCGGTTTCGCCGGCAGGCAGCACGCTCCAATAGCTTGCGTCGCCCTTGTAGGGGCAATGGGTCGAGTGTTCGGTGCCGGCGAGCTTGCCGAAATCGATGTCGGCGAACGGAATGTAGAAGACCGCGGGATAGGGCGGCTCACTCAGCACCTTGGCCCTCGTGGATGAAGCGATGACCGCGTCTCCGGCGCGCACGGTGACTGTGCCGGCAAAGGGGTCGATGGTGATGACCTTGTCGGGATTGCGTTGAAAACCGGGGGCGGGGTTGGTGATCTGGTCCATGCGGGGTCTCCTTGCGTCGATTTTTCAGATGTGTCGCGCAAGGGCATAGTTCAAGGCCGGCGGTGGCCATGCAGCACGCAAGCCCAATCCGGCCGATACCGACGGATTGTGCCTCCGAAGCAAATTGAAATACCTGCCGCAGCAGTCAGGCAGCGGCCTTGAACACGTCCATGAGACCGGCATAGGCAGCAGCGATGCCGGCGACCGGGTTGCTGCTTCTCGACGCGGTTTCGACCTTCAATGGGCCGCCGCCGGTCGGCAGTGTGAGCAGCAGGAACTGGCGATTGCCGCCGTCGCCGACGGATGCGGCCGCGACATGTTGGCCTTCGCCGTGGTTCTGGACGCACATCTTGAACAGCAGCGTGCCGCCGACCGCTTCGAGCGCGCCGCCGACAACTTCAACAAATTCGTCTTCGGAAACAGTCTTTGTGTCCGGCGCCAGATCGGTCAGACTTTCGGCAAGCGTACTCTCAAGGGCTTCGTCGTCGAGCTGCGCGTCCATGCGAACCTCTTTCAGTCGCCAATCGCCCCTTGCCCGTTAACGAAGCTTAACGCCGAGGATGGCCGGATTGTGGCGGTTTTCCACCAATGCAGCGCCAGGCCGTGCTGACGGCTGGACAATCCGGCGGTTCGCTCCACAATGGCCCGAAAAGCACACGCAAAAAAGCGTGAAGGGAGGATCGAATGCTGGGATTGATGCAGGAATGGCCGCTGCTTTGCCACAAGCTCATCGACAACGCCGAGCGGCAGCATGGCGTGCGCGAGATCGTGTCGCGCTCGATCGAGGGGCCGATCGTGCGCACCACCTACGCCGACATCCATCGTCGCGCCCTGAAAGTCGCCCAGCGGCTGGAGCGTGACGGCTATCGCCTGGGCGACCGCATCGCCACGCTCGCCTGGAACACCGCGCGCCACATCGAGGCCTGGTACGGCATCATGGGCATCGGCGCCATCTACCATACGCTCAATCCGCGGCTGTTTCCCGAGCAGATCGTCTGGATCATGAACCATGCCGAGGACAAGGCTGTCTTCGTCGACCTGACCTTCCTGCCGCTGCTGGAGAAGATCGCCGGCGCCGTCAAATCGCTGAAACAGGTGATCGTGCTGACCGACAAGGCGCATATGCCACGGACGACACTGCCGAATGTGGTCGCTTACGAAGACTGGCTTGACGAGGCGGACGGCGACTTCGCCTGGAAGACCTTCGACGAAGGCACGGCCGCCGGCATGTGCTACACGTCGGGCACCACGGGCGATCCGAAGGGCGTCGTCTACAGCCACCGTTCGAACGTGCTGCACGCCATGATCGCCGCCATGCCCGACGCCATGGGCCTGTCGTCGCGCGATACGATCCTGCCGGTCGTGCCGATGTTCCACGCCAATGCATGGGGGCTTGGCCAGAGCGGACCGATGATCGGCGCCAAGCTGGTCATGCCTGGCTGCAAGATGGATGGCGCCTCGATCTACGAATTGCTTGACACCGAGAAGGTGACCTTCAGCGCCGCCGTGCCGACCGTCTGGATGATGCTGCTGCAGCATCTGGAGGAGACCGGCAAGAAGCTTCCCTATCTCAACAAGGTCGTCATCGGCGGCTCGTCCTGCCCGCGCGCGATCATGACCAAGTTCCAGCAGAACTACGATGTCCAGGTGATCCATGCCTGGGGCATGACCGAAATGTCGCCGCTCGGCACGCTGTGTACCTTGAAGCCGGACTATGCCGGTCTTGAGGGTGATGCCCGGCTCGATGTCCAGCAGAAACAGGGCTACCCGCCCTTCGGCGTCGAAATGAAGGTGACCGACGACGACAACAAAGAGCAGCCCTGGGATGGCAAGACGTTTGGCCGCCTGAAAGTGCGCGGACCGGCCGTTGCCCGCGCCTATTATGGTGGCGCCGGCCCGGAGCAGTTCGACGAGGACGGCTGGTTCGACACCGGCGACGTCGCTCATATCGACGCCGGTGGCTATATGCAGATCACCGATCGCGCCAAGGACGTCATCAAATCCGGCGGCGAATGGATTTCCACCATCGACCTCGAGAATCTGGCTGTCGGCCACCCCGATGTCGCCGAGGCGGCCGCCATCGGCGTTTATCATTCGAAATGGGGCGAGCGACCGTTGCTGGTCGTTGTCCGCAAGCCTGGCAAGGAACCGACCAAGGCTGATATTCTCGACTTCATGGACGGTAAGGTGGCCAAATGGTGGATGCCGGACGATGTCGCCTTCGTCGGCGAAATTCCGCACACCGCCACCGGCAAGATCCAGAAGATCACCTTGCGCCAGCAGTTCAAGGACTATCGCTTGCCGACGGATTGACGGGATGTCGCGTGTTTCGGCTTCAAGCCATCGCGAAAAGGTTCTAAGTCTCCGTTCGGGTTGGGGCAGCGCAGAAAACGATGGTTAGCATTCCTGAACGGCAAACGTCGAAGGCGGCCGGATGGTCGCGGCGCACAGCCGCTTTTTCGTTGGTGCTGCTGCTGACGGTCTTCGTCGGCCATCGCTTCGATCTCGTGGAAACACCGGTCTTCCTGTGGGTGCTGGGCATTGTCGCGCTGCTGGCGGCCCTGGCGCTGTTGTTTGCCGGATTCGCCTTTTCGCGGCTATGGAACTTCGGCGACCGCGGCGGCCGCGACCTGACGGTCGGCGCCCTGCTGGCGCTGCTGGTGCTCGCACCCTACGGCGTCGCCGCCTACTGGGCGACAATCTACCCGCCGCTCAGGGACATCTCGACGGATTTCGACGAGCCGCCGGCGCTCGACGTGGGCGACCGGACGAAGGACGTGAACGTGCTTTCCCAGTCGACGCCTGGCGAACAGCGGCTGCAGACCGATAGCTATCCGCTGGTCAGTGCACGCAGCTACGCCCTGCCATTCGAGACTGTCGTCAATGCCGTCGAAACCGTCCTTGACCGGCGCGATTGGGATCTGTCCGAACCCTATCCCGACCTCGCTGGGCAAAACGACGTCACCATTACCGCCGTCGCCAAGGGGTTCGTGATCGGTCTTCCGGCCGACGTTGCGATCCGCGTGACGGACGATGGCGATGCGGTCATCGTCGACATGCGGTCAGCCTCGCGATACGGCCGCTTCGACCTCGGCGACAACGCCGCGCGCATCGTCGAATTCCTCGCCGAACTCGACCAGGAAGTCGCCGGTCAGGTTGGCGCGGCGCCGGTCGAGTAATGTTCAGAAAGTGTTGTAGTTAGGCGGATTCGCATATCGCCGCAGAATGCAGCTTGTGGGCAGACTATTCGGCGGGCTCGAATCTGCCCTGCACCAAGATCGCTGCGACCGGCCCAAGCGGATTGATGATCCGGCTCTCCAGGACTTCGATAAGTTTGCGTCCAACCGCCGCCATATCCACGAAATGAACTCCGATCTTTGCCGGCAGGAAGCGTGCCAGCCGCGTGCTGTCACGAGTGACTATGTGGACGTCGCTCCCCGGCACGAGACCTCTTCTGCCAAGGGCATGTAACGCCCCTAGAAGGCCCAGTTCGTTGGCACATGCCAAGCCTGTCGGCGGATCTGACGACGCCAGTAGGTGATCGAACCAGCCTGCGCTGGATTCCATCGTGAACATGCCATGACCGATCAGCGATTGGTCGATCGGAATACCGGCCTCGGCCATTGCCCTTCCATACCCGGAAAGACGCATGGCACTCGCCTGATCTTCCGGAACGAGAAGTTGCAGCGCAATGCGTCGACAGCCCTTATCCATGAGCCGTCGGGTCGCCTCGTACGCAATCTGTTCATTGTCGACATCGACATAGGGGTATGCGATGTCCAGGTCGGTTCTTCCAAACGCGACGAATGGCATGCGTTGATCCAGCAGCAGCTTGACGCGCGGATCGGCCGACACCAAGCGCGTGATGATCAGTCCGTCTGTGCTACGCGCCTGAAGCTGCCGCTGCACACTCTCAACGGGGTCGTCGTCGGGAGTGGTGGAATAGATGGACAGACTATAACCGGCTTGCCGGGCAGCCAGCGTCATGCCTTCGATCAAGGGAAGCTTCAACAGATCGGACAGGTGGTCTCGTGTCTCCATCGGGAGCACTGCCGTCAGCGTCAGCGTCCGACCGGTTTTCAGCGCACGGCCATGATGATCTGGCACATAGCCAACCCGCTTAGCCACCTCCTTGACGCGGGCTATGGTCGAGGGCTGTACTTCCGGCCCATCCTTCAGAGCGCGGGACACCGTGGTCACCGACAGGGAAAGTTCCGCTGCGATCTGCTTTAGGTTGGCCATTGTTCGCCCGACTTCGAAAGCGCCGGCTGATTGCTGACCTCCATAGCGTTACCGGATTCGACATCCCGGTCAATCCGAACTCCCTTGGGAAAGCAGCTTGACTCATTTGCGTTAAGATGAAATCGTAACGTTACGATTACAAATAAATGGCTCTTTCGAGCGACATTTGGAAAAAGTGGGGAGGAGAATCTATGTCCTGGTTACGCATTTCCTTAACAGCATTCGCAATCTCGGCTGCGTTGCCCGTCCACGCGCAAACAGTCACCATCACGACCGCGGGTGGCGATTATGGCAACGCCATGAAAACGGCCATGTGGGCCCCCGCTGCAAAAGAGCTTGGCTATGATGTCCGAGAAGAGACGCAAAGCGACGGACTGGCCGCCCTGAAGATGCAGGTCACCGCGGGTGCGGTGACGACGGACATCATCCACCTGGGCTCACCAGAAGGCGCGCAGGCGGCGGCACAGTCGCTTCTGGAGCCGCTTGACTACAAGATCATCGATCCCAAGTCCGTGCCGGATGGTGCAAAGTCCGACTACTGCTATCCGTTCGACTCCTACGGCACCGTCATGTCGTGGAACACCAAAACCTATGGCGAGAATCCGCCGAAGACGTGGGCGGAGTTCTGGGATGTTGCCAAATTTTCTGGCCGTCGCGCCCTGCGCGCCAATGCGCAAGACTCGATCGAGATAGCGCTGCTCTCCGATGGCGTGGCGCCGGCAGACGTCTATTCCGTGCTCGGCACGCCGGAGGGGCTAGAACGCGCCATCAAGCGGCTTGAAGCGATCAAACCAAATGTCGCCGTGTGGTGGACCTCGGGAGCGCAGTCCGCGCAGTTGCTGAAAGATGGTGAGGCGGACCTAGTCGTTACCTGGAACGGACGGGCCCAAACCGTGAAAGCGGATGGCGGCGCGGCCGACTACACGTTCAAGGGTTCGGTCATCGGCACGGACTGCCTTGCGGTGCCGAAGGGAGCGCCGAACAAGGAAGCAGCGATGAAGCTCATCGCGGCGATGACACAGCCCGCGCGCGTGGCGAAGCTGACCGATTTCATCGCCTATGGCCCGGTCAACCCCGCTGCCTATGAGGGTGGCCTTATCCCCGAAGACCGTCTCAAGACCCTGGCGACCGCACCTGAAAATGCTGGCACTTCGGTGTTTTCGAGTGCGGACTGGTGGGTCAAGAATGGCGAGGCTGCGCAAAAAGCCTTTGATGAGATGATGGCCCGCTGAGTCTCAGCTCTAGGGCTTGAGCGCATGATGAAGTCGCTCCCGATCACCATCGACAGCGTGCGCAAGACCTATGGATCTTACGTCGCGCTGGACGATGTCTCGCTCGACATTCGGGCCGGCGAATTCCTCACGCTGCTGGGGCCGTCGGGGTCGGGCAAGACCACGCTGCTCATGGCTTTGGCCGGTTTTGTCCGGCCCGATTCCGGTAAACTCCTGTTGGGTGATCGGGACATTACCCGCCTGGCCCCCAACAAGCGGGACATCGGCATCGTGTTCCAGAACTACGCCCTGTTTCCCCATATGAACGTTCTGGCAAATGTCGAGTATCCGTTGGCGCTGCGCAAGACGCCGAAAGCGGAGGCACGCCAGCGGGCGCTTGACACCTTGGCCCGCGTGAAGCTGGAAGGTCTGTCGGAGCGCAATATTGCCGCATTGTCCGGCGGCCAGCGCCAGCGGGTGGCGTTGGCGCGGGCGATCGTCTTCGAACCACGCGTGATGCTGATGGACGAGCCGTTGTCGGCGCTCGACAAGAATCTGCGCGAAACCATGCAGTACGAGATCCGGCGTCTGCACGATGATCTGGGGATCACCACAATCTATGTGACGCATGACCAGCGCGAAGCACTGATTATGTCAGATCGGGTCGCGGTTATGAATTCCGGCCGCATCCAGCAGATCGATACGCCACAGCAGATTTATGATCGTCCATCGAGCCGCTTCGTCGCGGAGTTCATGGGTGAGGCCAACATTGTGGCCCCGGGCTCGGTGCGCAGAATAGACGGCGCCGATGCGTCACGCGAAGCTCTGATGATCCGCGCGGAAAGCTTCCATCTTGATGCGAAGCTCGTCGGGCGAGACGGGGTGGCGCTCGACGGAACACTGTGCGCTAAGGCGTTTCGCGGCGAAAACTGGCTTTTGACGCTGGCGCTTGACGGCGGGCAAGAGATTCTTGTTTGCATTCCGGCGGCGTTGGCCAGTGGCTGCGCCGAGCTTACCATCGGTCAGCGAGTGACCGCATATGCACCAGCAGCGAAAGCTCACGCGATACCGGGAGCGAGAGCGTGACCGTCCTCGCGGATCCTGCGCTCGTGGCAGACGCACGACGCGAGCGGCGGTTCTTCCTCTCGCTTTCACTGCCCGCGCTTTTCATCGTTGGACTGGCGGCGATACTGCCCATCGTCTGGATCATCCGGCAATCCTTCCTGACTACGGGAGGCGAATACACTTTTGGCAATTATGAGAAGGTGCTTTCGAGCGGGCTGACATGGTCGGCACTCGTCACAACCCTCGAGCTGTCCCTGGGCACGCTGGCGATCTGCATTCTTCTCGGTATCCCCCTGGCCCTCGCTCTGGCGAGCGCCAGGCCAAGGGTGGCCAATTTGCTGATGGCCCTCGTCATGCTGCCGTTGTGGACCTCTATTCTGGTGCGCACCTATGGCTGGCTCGTGCTCTTGCGGCGCGATGGCCTGATCAACGCGGCTTTGACAGGTTCGGGCCTGGCAGCGGAGCCATTGCCGCTGGCCTACAACTTCACGGGAACGCTCATCGGCATGGTTCACTACATGCTGCCGCTCTTTCTCCTGCCCGTCTATGCCGCGATGCGCGATATCGACGCAAACCTCATTCGCGCGTCGGCGAGCATGGGCGCCACTATCGGGCAAGCGATCCGCACGGTCATTCTGCCTCTTTCGGCCGGCGGTATCTTCTCGGGTTCGATCATCGTCTTCATCTACACCATAGGTTTCTTCATCACGCCGGCGGTGCTTGGCGGCGGCAAGGTAAATCCTCTCTCCATCCGGATCGAGCGCACGCTGTCGACCTTTCAGGATTGGGGGTCGGCGAGCGTCTTGGGTATTCTCCTCCTCATTTTAATGGCGTTGATGGGTGTGATGTTCCTGGCGGCACGGCGGCTGATTGCTGGACGCAAAGTCGGCACAGCCCATGCTTGAAGCCTATCCAGACAACAGGCTGGCCCGCATCCTTCTGTGGAGTTTCTGCGCGCTCGTATTGGCGTTCCTGATGCTGCCGACGCTCGTCGTCGTCCCGCTCTCCTTTTCGGCGTCCAATCTTCTCGAGTTCCCACCGCGCGCATACTCGTTGCGCTGGTACGAGACTTTCTTCGGTTCGGCGACATGGATGGCCGCGCTCAGGACGAGCCTGATCCTTGGGACATTGACGGCGATGGTCGCCGTGCCCCTGGGGCTGCTGGCCTGCATTTCGATAAATCGGCTCGGCGGAAAAGCCGCCATTACCATTCAGGGCATTCTGCTCATCCCCTCCATCGTGCCGGGAATCCTGCTCGCGATCGGTCTCTTCTTTGTGCTGGCGGCGCAACGTCTGGTCGGAACGCTGTTCGGCGTGCTGGTCGGACATGTGGTGCTGGCCATCCCGGTCGCGTGCATTGTGTTGCTGCCCGCTCTGGTCCGCTTTGACTGGAACCAGGTTCAGGCGGCGCGCAGCCTCGGCGCAAACTGGGCGAGGGCCATTGGCGGAATAATTGTCCCGCAACTTCAGATCAGTCTGTTGTCGGCCACATTGATGGCCTTCCTGACTTCGCTCGACGAGTCTGTCATTTCGATCTTCGTCGCAAGTGGCCAAAACAGCACGCTGCCGAAGCTCATGTTTCTGTCCCTGCGAGATCAGATCGATCCAACCATCGCGGCGATCTCGACAGTGTGGACCGGTATCGTCGTGGTCGCAGTCTTGATCGTGACTCTCCGCCAAAAATCATGATCGAGACCGGAAACATGCCCGACAATCATAACGCAGCCGACGATCAGGCGGATCATCCAACGGACATACCGCAGGCTGGGTTGGCGATTATCACCGGTTCGGCAAACTGGGGGCTTGCCTTCCCGGAAGATGTCGAAGTCGATGGCGTGCGCACCTTGCGGCGAGACATGAGTTTTGAAACGCCTTTCGGTCGCAGCGACCACTGGAAATTGCTCGAGTTCGATGCCTCGATTACCTCGGAAGGCAAAACGAAACGTGCGTTGTGCATGTATTCGCACGGCAATCCGCGCGACCATATCGACCATTCCTGCCATCGCCGCGCGTTCTGGGTATTGATGACCGCGGGTGTAAAGCAAGTCCTGTCCTGCTCGACCATTGGCGCTGTCAACAAAGCGATCCAACCCGGCGACATGGTTGTGACCGCCGATATCATCGAACTGACGCAGACGCCGTTTTCACTCCTTCCCGGCCGACAGAGCTTCGACTGCTCGGGCAAGCAGATCGTATGTCCAAGATGCGCGGCGGTTCTGGTCCAAACGGCCCGCCGTCATTGGCCAGCGGAATGCCGTATCCATGGCATCGAACAGCAGTTGGTGGCTGCCCATTGTTACGGGCCGCGACTGACCACCCCGGCTGAAGCCTTGGCGTATCGAAGCATGGGAGCGGATGTGCTCAACCATTCGATCGCCCCTGAGGCGACCCTGTCGCGCGAGATCGGCGCGTGTTTCGTGCCCTTTGCGTTCGTGACCGCGGGTTTCAACGACTATATGGACCGCAACCGCCAGGAATTGTTGCAAAAGGACGTGCTGCCGAAGCTCTCTATGACAGCCTCGCGAGTTGCTCTGGAGACTGCGGCACGACTTCCATCTGATCCCGAATGCTCTTGCCAGGGCTTGAAGTCGCCTCAGCCAGCAGAGCGCTCCAGCCGATTCTAGAGCGAATGGCGCCGAAGGCTTTAGCCAGCCGGCGCGAAAATGCCGTCGATGGCCGGTGCGGCGTCTGTCGTGACCAGATCGCGTGCCACCAGATCCTCGAGATGGGCAAGCACCGACAATCCGGCGGCGCCATGCAGCCGCGGGTCGGTGTCGCGATAGATCGCCTTGACCATGTCCACGATCGTCCGGTCGCCCGCTCTGACCCGCTCCAGTATGGCGCGCTCGCGCATTCTGCGGTGTGTCTTCAATCCACGCATGAAAGCGCGCGGTGCGGTTACCGGCCCGCCATGTCCTGGCAGCAGCAAACGATCCTCGCGTTCGATCAGCCGGTCCAGCGAGGCCATATAGTCGGCCATCGCCCCATCCGGCGGGGCGACGATGGAAGTTGCCCAGGCCATGACATGGTCGGCGGAAAACAGGATGCCGGTTCCCTCCAGCGCGAATGCCGCGTGATTGGCGGTGTGGCCGGGCGTCAGAACCGTCCGGATCGACCAGCCATCGCCATCGACCACCTCAACGTCGGAAAGGGCGATGTCGGGGACGAAAGCCGTGTCGGCGCTGGCGTCTAGCGCATTGGTCTCGCCGATATGCAGGGGTCTTGCAGGGCGATGCGGTCCCTCTGCCAATACGGGCGCGCCGGTGCGCTCTTTCAGCCTGGCGGCCAGCGGGGAGTGGTCGCGGTGGGTGTGGCTGACGAAGATATGGCTGACCGGCCGGCCCGCGATCACGTCAAGCAGGGTCTGCAGATGCGCCTCGTCATCCGGCCCCGGATCGATAACCGCCAGCGTATCGCGGCCAACGATGTAGCTGTTGGTGCCGTGAAAGGTGAAGGGGCTCGGATTGCGGGCCGTGATGCGCCGGATGTCGGGCGCGACGCTTATCCCCTGGCCATAATGGGGGTCGAAGCCGGTGTCGAATCTGAGTGCCATGGCGGATGCATAGGTGCCTTGTTTCAGGAAACGGCAAAACCGATTGCCGCATAACACGCAAGCCAATATAGGAGAACGTGAGGCCGCGAACATCGGATAGCGGCAACCGGATTGGGGAAATACCATGGCAATTGCAACTACGATGCGTCCGCTTGTTTCTCTGGCTCTGCCGCAAAATGGCGCGTCGCGGCTGGCAACGCAGTTTTTCCTGGCCATCGCCGGAACGCTGCTGCTGACCTTGTCGGCCAAGACCAAGGTGATGCTCGGACCGGTCGACATTTCGATGCAGACGCTGGCCGTGCTGCTCATCGCCGCCGCCTTTGGCATGCGTCTCGGCGTCGCCACCCTGCTGCTCTACATGGCGGAGGGCGCCATGGGCTTCCCCGTCTTCCAGAGCACCCCGGAAAAGGGTCTCGGCATTGCCTACATGCTCGGCTCGACCGGCGGCTATCTCGCAGGCTTCGTGGTCATGGCGGCAATTGTCGGCTGGGCCGCAGATCGCGGCTGGGACCGCCATCCGATCAAGCTTTTCAATGCCGTGCTGGTTGCCGAAATCGTCATGATGGCGATGGGCTTCGCCTGGCTGGCGCTGCTGATCGGCCCGGAAAAGTCGTGGCAGTTCGGCGTTGTGCCCTTTATCGTCGGCGACCTGATCAAGGTGGCGCTCGCGGCAAGCCTTGTACCGGCCGTGTGGTCGTTGCTGAAGCGCGGCTGAAACGCGAGCCCGAAGAAGGGGCCAGCGGCTTGAGCAATCAGGTCCTGGCTGGACTGGCGGATTTCGGTCTGCTGTCCGCCAAGTAATCTCACTTAGGTTTCCGGAAACAGCTTCGGGAACAGCGCATCCAATGCGTCGGCCGGAAAGCGTAGCGACACCGGGCCTTTGGGTGTTTCCGACGCCAACAGACCGAGCGCGATCACGTCATTGAACACGCGACGCGCCGTGCGCTCGGGCGTGCCGGTTCGATGCCCCGAGGTGCTGGAGGCCGCCGGCACCAAATGGAACTTCCTGCGCTTCACGCCAGGTCTTGTCGGGGGTCACTGCATTGGGGTCGATCCCTACTATCTTACCCACAAGGCCCAGGAACTCGGCTATCATCCGGAGGTGATTCTTGCCGGCCGCCGTATCAATGACGGTATGGGTCAGCACGCGGCGGATCAGACGGCCCGCCTGATGATGCGCAAAGGGAATGCCGGTCGTCGGCAGCCGGATACTGGTGATGGGCGCGGCTTTCAAAGAAAATTGCCCGGACCTGAGAAATTCCAAGGTCGCCGATATCGTCACCCGGCTGAAGGAGTATAATGCCGGCATCGACATCTGGGATCCCTGGGTCGACGCGCAGGAATGCGCGCGCGCCTTCGGCATAACGAGCATGAAGGATATTCCCGACGAGCCCTATGACGGCGTCATCGTGGCCGTCGGTCACAGGCAGTTCCGCGCGCTGGGCGTCGATGGCCTGCAGGCGCTTTGCAAGACCCCGGGCGTCATCTACGACATCAAGGGTCTGTTCCGCAGACATGTCACGGATGGGCGTTTCTGATGAAGGTTCTGGTCACCGGCGCCGCCGGCTTCGTAGGCTATCATGTGGCCAAGCGCCTGCTGGAGCGCGGCGATGAGGTTGTCGGCATCGACAATGTCAACAGCTACTACGATCCGCAGATCAAGGAGGCGAGGCTGGGGCTGCTCGAAGAGGCGAGCCGCAAGACCAATGCGGGCTATCATTTCATCCGCGGCAATCTCGCCGACAAAAGTGTGGTTGACGACTGCTTTGCCGACCACGCATTCGACCGGGTGATCCATCTCGCCGCCCAGGCCGGGGTTCGCTACAGCCTGGAAAACCCGCACGCCTATGTCGAAAGCAACATCATCGCCTACACCAACATGCTGGAAGCCTGCCGCAACAGCGCCGTTGCGCACCTGACCTATGCCAGCACCTCGAGTGTCTACGGCGCCAACACCGACATGCCGTTTTCCGAGCACCGGCCGGCCGACCACCCGCTGCAGTTCTACGCCGCGACCAAACGTGCCAACGAGCTGATGGCGCACAGCTACAGTCATCTGTTCGGGCTGCCGACGACCGGGCTTCGCTTCTTCACCGTGTATGGCCCCTGGGGGCGCCCGGACATGGCGCTGTTCCTGTTCACCAAGAACATCCTTGCCGGCGAGCCGATCAAGCTGTTCAACAATGGCAACCACACGCGCGACTTCACCTATATCGAGGACATCGCCGAAGGCGTCGTGCGGGCCAGCGACAGCCCGGCCACGGGCAATGCCGCCTGGGACTCCAGCCGTCCGAATCCGGCCACGAGCAGTGCCCCTTGGCGCATCTTCAACATCGGCAACAACAACCCGGTGAAGCTGACCGCCTATGTCGAGGCGCTGGAAAACGCGCTTGGCAGGAAAGCCATCATCGAACTTCTGCCGCTGCAGCCCGGCGACGTGCCCGACACCTTTGCCGACACGTCGGCGCTGGAGCAGGCGGTAGGCTACCGTCCGACGACGACGGTGACCGAGGGCGTCGCGCGGTTTGTCGAGTGGTACCTAGCGTATTTTGGACGGGGATAACGGACCCCTATCCTTCAAAGGTGTCGATCGCCGTGCTCCCGGTGCTCCAGGCAATACCAGTGAGGCGGCTGCCTTTGCCGAGCAAAGCCGAATGGCGCTCTCTTGTGGCATCCGGCGAACTCGCAGGCATTTCGATCCGTGCGCGCTCGCGCGGTATTGCCGTCATGCCATCCGCAAGTGGGTCCACCCTTTTTGTTCGGGTATATGGGTGCTTCGACTCTCGCCGGCGCAGGCGAGCGCACGGCGCGCCGTCCTGCGCCACCTCCCAAGGATGTTCGGTAGTAGACGCCATCAATGCCGGCGTGGACGTAGTGCCCGCGCGGCCCGGTGCCCAGCCGGAAGCCCCTGACGCCTATCGAGGCGCCAACCCCCCTTTTGAAAAGTTGAAGCGAAATGGCCCCGCGCTAACCGATTTACGAATGTAGAACCCCATGCATGGTAAGCGAAACCTGCATCACCGATCCACAAGCCGCGAGTTCATCGGCTTCCTAGGTCTTAATTGGGCATCGCTTTTGCAAGAGCGCATATAAGACACTCGCCAACAATGTCAGCGCGTTCGATGCCGACGGAAAAGAGATCGGCGTCATTTTCGAAACGGCGACGCCTTTCGATGCACCGAAGATGTCGGCGGTTCGAGCCCGTCATCGTCCACCATATAAACCAAGGCTTACAAGTATCTGCTATAGACTACCGCCACGAAAACCGCCACGAAAACGATTGTTGACGTGGCGGCGGCAAGCCTTTGGGAAATTTAGGAAAGTGGGTCTGGCCAGGAATTGAACCCGGCAAATTTCGCCCGAAGCGCTGTATTTCGCCGATAATACTACAGACCCAAAGACACCTTGTGCCGCCGGCCGGAAAGCGACAAGCCGGACCTAATGCAGGCGGCGCGGCCTCCGGAGGCCAAGGATCAGTTCCATGAAGTCGTCGAACACGTCCCGCATCGGCCTTGGGTCCGTGTCCGCGGTGTCCGTCAAATACCAGCTGTCGTCCGTCCCGCAGCACGGACAGACCTCGGGATGGCGGCCGCGCCCCTCTGCATCGCAGGCGACGCAGAGCCAGCGCCATGGGGTCGAGCGTAGGGCCTTCAGGTCAAGCGTCATGTTTCGATCGACAGGGCGCGCGCCTCCGCGCAGGCATTCCAGACGGCGTCGGCAAGCCGTCAGCAGCTTCCGCCGCCCGCAGCGTACGCGACAGCGTGACGACGTCCGGGGCACTAAAGAGCCAGTCGACATACCCCTCCGTCTCCGCCAGGTCGGCCAGCGTCTGATCCGGCAGGGGCTGCGTCACGTCCCGCAGTGCGATCCCGGCGAAATGCCGCCCGGCCATGACGGCGGCGCGGACCGCCATCTCGGATCGGTAGGCGTCGATGGAGCCCTGCGGATGCAGGCTGATTGCCCGGCTGATCAGGTACGCGTTTCGGAGATGCCGCGAAGCCAGATCGGCAGCGCGCTTGGCACGGGTCGTCATTCCTCGCCCCTTGCTTTCCGAAGGAAGGCCCGCGTCTCCTCGATCGCCGTCTCGTAGGCCGCGATTCGCTCTTCGAGCAGCGCCTCCGGGGTCAGTCCACCACCGGGGGTGCCATCGACGAATACGATTTTTCTGCTGTCGTCCTCCAGCCGGACGAGGACCGCGATGCTGTCGCACTCCCATCCCGACCAGAGCACACTGACCGCCGCAAGCGGTTCGTAGCCGACCCGCCCGAAGCGGTCGCGAATTTCGTCGGCGAGAAGCCGCAGCTGTCCGCAGTCCAGTTCCGTCATTGTGTATCCTCCGGAGTCGGCACAGGAACTCCATCGTCCGCGTGGTCGTCGCATCGAGTCGCATACCAGCCGCCGCGGACCCGCAGGACGCCTAGCTTTCCACATACCTCACAGGTTCGTTCGGCGCTGTCCTCCGCGGCCTTGTAGGCGCTGTCGATGGCAGCCCTGGCCGCATCTGGCAGGTCGGCGCCAAGGCCGTAATAGATGCGCAACCCCGCGAATTTTTCCTTGACTTGCAGCAGCGTGAACGCATCCTCGCGGCCGGGCGGGATCGCCTGCCGGACGACGGAGAAGAACTGTCGAAGGATCGGGAACCACCCGGCGCGGCACGAGAACCCCCTCTTCACCAATTCAGGGAATTCGGCCATAATCGCTTCGTATTGCCGCCGCTGCTCTGCCCGGTAATCGTCTGTGTCCCACTCGTACATCGTCAAATCTCCACTACCAGCGCCGGGTCGAAGGCCGGATTTTCGGCGCCATATCCGCGCGGGTTGCAGACGATCCGCGTCCCGCCGACCTCGTAGTCGAACGAGTCATGTGTGTGCCCGTGCACCCAAATCTCCGGCCGCCCCTGCTCGATGAGCGCAGTCATGTCGCTGGCGAACGCCGCGTTGAGGGCGCTGCCTGCATAGCGCTCATGAACCGAATTCCGGTGCGGCGCATGATGGGTGACGACTACGGTTCGACCGTCAAACGCAGTCGCAAGCTCATGTTGGATGTACGCCGCCGAAGCCTCGTGCATCTGCTTGGAGCGGCTGGCGGTGAACGCCTCATGCGGAGACTGCTGCCAGGCAATGGCCCTGTAGTCACTGAGGCCCCCCTCCGCTTTCGCCATGGCCCAAGCCAAGTCGCGTTCGGTGTGGCTGTCGAGCGCGAAATCGGTCCAGAGCGTCGCCCCGAGGAACCGCACGCTGCCGATGACGACGCTCGAGTTCTCGAGGAAATGGACATTCGACAGTCGGGCCTGGCGTGCGAACTCGATCTGCTCGACGACCGAGTAGCGATAAAATTCATGGTTCCCGGCGACGAAGATCGTCGGCATGAACGGGGCGATCTCGCGCTCGGCCCAGTGCAACGCGTTGCTGACGCCGTTGGTGACGTCGCCCGCGACGATGCACACGTCCGCGTCCGTCGGCGGGATCGGAGGCATGTCCTCGTAGTCGAGGTGCAGATCGGAGAGAACCCAGAGCTTCATGGCTTCCTCCTCCCCGTCTGGCGCTCTCGAAATTTCAGCGCCCCGTCGCGCGCGGCATACTGTGGGGCCTTGTTCATCAGACGCAGGCAGATGTCCTCGATGCGCTGATCCGCATGCTCGATCGTGTAATCAGCCTCCTGGATGAACTCCTCGACCGAGATCGGGCGGTAGTCCTGCGCATCCACGCCGACGTCGACGGATCCCGGCATGCCGAGGAGCTTGCCGTGGCTGTGGCCGTAGGCCTGGTAGGCGCCGTGGTGTTCCGCGCTCCAGGTGAAGCCCGCGTAATGAGAGAGCGCGATCCGCTGGCCATCGTGGTTGACTTCCGCAGCGTGCGCGACCGATGCCCAAGGCAGCCTCGACAGCGACTTCAGGACATTGCCATTCCGGTCGACGTCATGATTGCCAAGGATCAATTTCTTCTGGCCGTTGAGCGCATGGAAAATCTTCGCGACGCGCGCTTCGTCATGCCCGACGGCGAAGTCGCCGAGGTGCCAGACGGTGTCGCGCGGATGGACGGTGCGGTTCCAGCTGTCGATGAGCGCGGCATCCATCTCGTCAACGGAAGCGTAAGGCCGCGAGCAGTTGAGGATGATGGACGGGTGACCGAAATGGGTGTCGGCAGTCAGGAAGGTAGACATGGGGAACTCCTCGAAAACGACAGTGCGATGACGTGCGCCCACCGGGGCGCGGCGGTCAGCGGGCTATTCGTATCGAGCGATGATCCATGTCCGTTTCCTTTTGCTTCGCAGACCGTAGACGGAAAGATCTAAGGATTTGCGATCGTCAGTTCGATATCGGGCTCGGGTGCTCGGCGTCAAGGATCCGTCAGAACGGGCAGTCGTCGCATGGTCTCATGTCGACTTCCGCCCGGTCGTCCCACTGTGTCGCGCTGGCGGCGTAGGCTGGATCGGCGAAGTCATATTCGGCCGAAGCCTCCGTCACCTGCCGTGTCGGCGTGAAGCCCCGTGCCGTGCGCAGGCGTTTCGGAGCCGGTGGGGCGAGGGGAATCTTTCCGGACTTGTCGTCAAATAGGATTGCCCCTGCGATCTTCATGAGCTGGGGTAAGTTCCATTCCTTGGCGGCGTAAGCCAAGTTCCGAAGCGCGCCCTTCCGCGTCTCGCTGTGAGCTTTCCTCAAGACCTTTAGCGCGGCGCCGAGCGTCCCGAATCCCTTGATGTACGGCTCGATGGACGACCACGGCGAAACCTGATGGTCGCAGTAGACGGCGAAATGATCGTCATCGAAGAAGGCTCTGAACTGCCCGCCGGGGAAGTAGCCGCGCAGCGCGTCAAGGATGTCCTGGCCCCCGTGTTCGGCAATCTCCCGGGCCCGGGCAAGACGCCCTTCCTCAGTCGGGCGCTGCCTGACGGCTTCAAGCAGGCCGCGAGACATGCCCGTTCCGGCATCCGGAGCCGGAGCGGCAGACGGAGCTGGAGCTGGCTTGGCAGGAACGCGGTGCTTAGGAACGGGACCCTGCTCCGCGGCAATCTCGCTCCACATCGCGAAGCCGGCACCAACCCCGCTGCGCTTGACAACGCTAATCAGGACCCAAGCCTCCACGCCTGGCATGACCTCGCCCTTCGGATCAACCTTGGCGCGTTCGTAGACGGAACGCCAGCCTTCCGACAGGGTCACGGCGTCGATCCCCGTCGCCGTGACGGCACGGCCGATGACCAGCGTGGACGGCAGCTCGTGCGGCTCGAGCGTGACGTCGCCCCGGCTGATCACGTCCATTTCTCTCGGCGTCAGCCTGGCAGCCTGCGTTGTCGCCTGCCGCCTCTTCGTTGGCGAGATGAGGAACACCAGCTTCTCGACGGGGCGGCCGCGTCCTTCGCCGAGGATCGGCTCGTCCATGATGACCTTGAACCCGATGTCGTCCGCCTCGCGGGCGATGTCGGCGAGCGCGGGCTTGACGGCGCGGGCCATGAAAGACCCGAAGTGGAAATGGCCGTCAGTCATAGGGTATGACAGGGACTCGGCCAGCGCGGCCGGCGAAACCTCCCAGCGCTTGCTAGCCGCGTCCGGGCGCGAAGCCTTGTACGCGAAGCGAGGGTAGAGCCGTCCGGAGTATCGGCTTGTGAAACGGGCGAAGGAATTAAGAGACAGCATCGCGTAGTCCCCCGCGTCGAGGATCGCTGCGCGCACCGGAGCCGGGATCGAGTAGCGCACGAGCGCCGTCCCCGTCAGCAGATCCTGTTCGTGCTGCGCCAGGATCAGCGGCATCGAGCCGTCGATCCTGGACCGCTCGGTCCGGAAATCGTAGGTGACGCGGGTGCGCTCGAGCCTCGTGATGGACTCACGGATGCGCGACTGGCGCACCGTGCGGTCCGTGTCTGCGTCGAGGAACCGGGCCATCTTGTCGAGGCCGAGGACGTGCCATTCCTGAGCGATGCCGCAGTCGCGGGCGTTCGCAAGCATCAGCTTGTAGAGCGCCGTGTCCTGCGCCGTGAGGTGGTCCACTCCCTCAATGCGCATCGTCTCGATCATGACGCGCGGCTCGTCGTACTCCGCGGGCGCTTCCGTGAGCTTAGCCTTCTCGCAGGTCACCTGCTTGAGGAGGTTGCCCTTGGAGCGCACGCCCTTGCGTGCGCTTCCCCGCACCCGATCCTTCTTCCTGATGATCTGCCCCATGATGCCTTCCCCCCGTTGCCCCTGTGACAAGGATTGGGCACCGACATGCAGGCGTCAATGTTTTAGTGACATGAGGGCATGATTTGTCACTAAGACGTTTGAGTGACATGCCCCGCCATTGTGTCACTAAGGTACGGCAAGTCACTGTAATCGCCAATCAATCGTCCGCATGCCATTTTGTCACATAAACGATCCGTGATCGAATTCTGGCCCGGATGCGAAAACGGCAGGTCTCAGTGACAACGCCTGCCATTCTGTCCCTGAGACGAGGATTCAAGGCTCGCCGGAGACGTGAAAAAGGCCGATCCCATGCCATCTTGTCACTGAAACAATCGGGTTTTGGCGAGATGGGGTCTGGCCGTGTCAACAGATTCCTACCGGGTACTAGGATCTTACCCTAGCGGGCTTCGGTTTTTGAGGGGATTTCGGGTGTGCCGTACGGCATTGAGAATCCGTGTTGCCGTCCGGCATTGAGGATTCGAATTGCGGAGGCGCACGAAGGCTCCGGCAAGTGGAAACAGCGGCTCCCGCGAGGCAAGCGTCAACATGGGCCTCCGGCAGGAAAGAAAGAACTCCGTGTCGCTTCGCTCGGATAGATTTAGGCAGAGCCAGCGAAACAGGCAGTGCCAAGTCCTGCAACGCCGTCCGGTTTCGAATCCTACGGTGTCCGTGTTCCTGAAACCCTGGCCGTAGGCTTCGAGGCTCCGCCCAGAGATCCACCGACTCCGCGTCAAGGTTTCTGTCAACGCATGCCGCAAGGCTGCCTTGCGAAGCCTTGCCGGGCGTTTTCGAGTTTTGATGGTTACGCGTAAATCACTGTTGTGTCGTACAGCCGTCGCGATCAGCATGGTCCATGGACAGGGGAACGAACATGCAGGACGTCGACAGCATTACGGACTTCTCACGAAACAGCCTCGCCGCAGCACGACACGGGAGGCCTCTCCTGATGACCGCCGCGCTTACCTGGCCGAGGCTGCGCGGAAGCACCGCAAACGGCAGCAGTACGCCAAGGAACGGGGGTCGCCGGAGCCGACTGCCCCGATGGTCCGTGCTGCGCTTGCCGACGCGGCAATCATGCTGCTTGCGACCGACGGCCCGGGAGCGGAGGAAATCAGAAACTGGCTTGGCCGTGTCTTTGCCGGCCGCGTCGGAGTTCCCGGAACAGTGTCAGTAAAGGCTAGGTCGGGGCGACTGAAACCGAAGCTTCCCAAATCGAGCTGAGTTGTCGCTTGCGTGGCCGCAGGCGAGTTTGTGTCTCGTAGTGGCGTTCGTAGTGACGGGAGAAGGACATGCCGAGGACAGGACAGCCGGGGAACGGAGGCCAGCGGGAGCGGATGCGGCGCTACCGTAACCGTCTGCGCGCTGCGGGCCGTCCCGAGGCTTCGGCCGTCGACGTCGCCGTTGCCGCAGCTGTAGCAGGCTACGCAGGCCGGGCAGCGGCGGATCCCACGATGGATGTCGGGTCCTTAAGGGTTTGCTGTCGGACGCCGTCGGGCAGATGGTTTCGGCCGGCTACACGCGGCAGGAGGCTCGCAAGAAGCTGATCCGGCGGATCGGGCGGTTCTCGAATTCGGTCCCAGGCGAGGGGTCTGGGCCGTAGCTTGGATACGCGCCTGAATCCTGTGTTCCCCCATTACTTCATGGTCTGGAATCAGGAAACGCGAGATGCTCGTAGATGTGGGGGGACGATGGAAATTTCAGTGTGGGACGACCCGGACGCTTTCGTCGAAGAATTCAATTCCTCACCGGAAGCCGTGCGCCGTGAACATTCGAAGGCCACCCGCCGGCGCGGCGGCCTCCAGGCCGTCTGCGAGCGTTCATCCTTGGCCGTTTTTGGCATGGGACTTCGGGATCTCGACCGCGAAGCCCGGAAGACCCTGCCGCCCCGCAACCAGCTCGAAGCAGCCCATGCTGCGATCCGCGTCGTCGCTGGCTATGACCCCGACCATGCGGTCCTGGACAACAACCTCGGCTTCGCCCGCAGCGACGTGGCGCTCGGCCATGCGCTTGCCTCCGCGCCTTCGTCGGCAGCCGTAGGCTCTCCCGGCATGGCGCTGCTCGTCTGGCGGATGGCGATGCGGTATCGGCGCCAGGTGCCGCCAAGGCTGATCCTGATCTCGGGTTTCACGGACCAGGCCGATTTGTTCGACCGAACCTTGCATCGGCGGATTCGCCGACTGGGCATGATCTAGCTCCGTCCTTCCAAGCGCAGCAACCAGACTGCCCCGGGGTTCGAAGCCCGGGGCTTTTTCGTCAGGCGGCTCCGAGCGAAGCGACGACCTTCTCCCATCGGCCGGCTTCGGCGGTTTCGCCCGATGCGAGGAACTTGTCCCTGTAGTCGACGGCGCGCTGCAGCCTGATCCGGTCGACGTGCTTCTGCAGCACTTGCCTCAAAAAGTAGTAGGCCATGGCCATGATCCTCATGCTCCGGCCACGGGCGACGTCGCTTTGGACTTCGGAACAGAAACACATCCAGACCTGCCCTTGCGTAAGCGCGCTGAAATTGGTGCCTGGATCGCCGTCGCCCGTGCGCCTAGCAGGATCGTTGCGGGTGGTCTCGTGTTCGACGGCGTGGAGCGGATAGTGCTCCAGAAGCCCTTTTATCCAGTCTCCTTGGTCGATTAGCTTGCCGTATTCGATCATCGCATAGCTGTACCTGTCGCAGCCAAGGCGGCGATATCCGAGGCCACTCCGGCGGCCATCTGCTCCATTTCCTTGTCGGTCCTCGACGCTCGGCCGTACTTGCGACTCCCCACCTGGAAGAACGCCCCGATCAGCACCTTGTCCTTTGGCGGCGAAGAATCCAGAATTGCCATTGACCACCCTCTATGCGTTTCGCTCGGGACCTTGCCGCACGCTGTCGGCAATTGCCACCTGGCGGCGGTTTTTTATTTCCCGCCGGCCGCTTGTCGCTTTCAGGCTGCCCTCCAATCCTCGTTGAACAGGGACGTTCACCGAGGGGCGGTGGCCCTCAAACGGGGAAAATCAAAGGCACGCATGCCGTCAGCCGACTTGGGTACGCCCGAGACGCGCCGTGAGGGAACGCCGAAAGGCAGCTAGGGGAACGCACATGGTCAAATCCGTAACCGAAGAGCCCGAGGTCGTCCTGACCCATTGGGGCCTGATGCAGGAGAACCGCATCGGCTTCCGCCTCGTCGGCGTCCACGCCACCACAGGCCGCGGCCGCGTCACCTCGCCGCTGGTCGAGTTCGAAGAGCTGACGATGACCGCCAAAACGGAAAGCGGCCGCACTTACAGGCTGCGCGGTCCTACCGATCCGGATGCCACGGCGGCAATGATTCATGAACACATCCAGCGCTGGGGGCTGACGGTCCGCGACGTCGCGATGGCGGACATCGGCGACCTCGCGTTCGCGCTGCCGCAGAATCCGCGGGGGAGCTGGCACTGATGGCCAACGACCTCGCCGACGTCCGGCTCGTCAAAGCCGATGCCACCTCCGACATCTTGGCCCTCATCCTCGACCGCGGCATGACCCTCGACGAGGCTGCGGGACTTGCTGGCATCGACGTGGCGACGCTTATCGGGATTGTCCATCATTTCCCGGAGGGCGTGGACGGCGTCTCGCTGGAGCGGCTGGACAAGATCGTCGAGGCGCTGGAAGTGGCGCCGGGGAGGAAGCCACGATGATGTCGCCGATGATGGTCAAGGAAATGAAAGCCACCCTCGCGCTGTCGATCCTGGACAGCATCCGGCAGCGCGACCTGTCCGTCGAAGCCGCTGCCGAGGTCACAGGCACTGAGATCGAACGCATGCGTGCGCTCGTCGAGAAGCGCGAGATCGGCAGGTTTGGAATTGAGGAGCTGGTCGACATCCTAGATGCCGTCGACGCGAGCGGACCGAGGTATGGACACCGCTAGCTGGTCCAGGGCGACGTCATCCCTGCCGTCGTCGCAAAGTATCCCGGATGGTCCATGGACGTCGTCCACGTCATCGACACCCAGATGGGTGCCGTGACTGTCTACAAGGGGATGTCGTTTTTCGGCGAGAGTCCGCTCTACGTCATCGACGAAGGCTGGAAACGCGACGAAGTGCGAGGCAGCACCGTCCTGATCAGCATCCCGATCGAATTCCAATAGGCCTCGCACCCGATCTGCACCCGATCCCCCCGCACTCGCCCGCCTGCGCGCGCCCGCGCCCGTGCGCACATGTCTATTAATTGAAGCGCGCGTGGGTGGCGCTGCGCCCCATCGCCTTACTGTCCTTCATCTTGTCTGCTGTGCGTCAGTCCGTCGCCGGCTATGTGATTGACGCCGAGCCCGGGTCGGCCAATCCTGTTGACGGCGAGGCCTCTGGCCTTGGCGGAAGCTGCCCGGCGATGCGGCCGGCTGCGGCAGCCTGGCGACGCCGGGAAGGATTCAGTCCCTGCCGACCCCTTCATGATACCGCCGCCTCGGGCCTGAATCTTGTCCGGCGGTATGGGCCTCCCCAAAATAATTTCATGGTAAACCGTAAGTAATAGGCGGCGCGTTTCCGGTAACCAGTCAACAAATTCAAGCGGTGTCAACGGCCAAAAAGGTATCATTCAACAAAATATCCTATTGTGTTTCTGTCCGATAGCAGACACCTTTTTTGTGTGAGCGGCGGAAAACGATGCCGGGATCACGGGGAACGGCCCTGCGGGGCGTAGATGGGAGTTTTAGACATGGAAACACGTTTCAGCATTGAGAGGATCAACGCTCTGATGGGGTCGGCGCGTCCGCAGGAACACGAGGCTGACATGCTGGCCACATGGGTTATCGACGGCATCCTCGACAACGAGGACCTGAACGGTCCGGAGACCTATGAAACCTGGACCGTCGACTATGCGATCGAGACTTATGCGGAGAATTTCCGGGATGCGACCGGCGTCAGCGAAAATGTCGACATCGACGGGGATCAGGTCCGCACCGCAGTAGCGGCGGCCTCGGCATGCTCATCGAGCTTGAACAGACTCAGGAGGGTGTTGTCCTCATCAACCTGGACGCAGGGCGTGTCGAAGCCGTGGCCGAGACGCTTCAGGCTGCGCAGTGCGACGTCGAGGGTATCGCGCTCGAACCTCTCGAATGGGAGCAGCTGCACGGCGGCGCGAAATGGTCGCAGCAGAAAGTCGGGACGCGCTTTGCGGCATATCTGGCCCCGATGATCGACTGGGCGGCAGACGACGCAACCCGCGTTTCCGTTCTCGCTGCAGAGGATCTCGGGGTCTATGTCGCTCGCGACGTCCTCGACGACCTCGACGCAGCAGCCTGACGCGGTGTCCCAGCCTATGCCGTCGGGTCGATCCTGACGGTATATACGGGGACACCCGGCCGGGAAACGGCAGCATCAACAAGGCCCGGAATCGGGCCTTGCGGTCGGCGCAGGCTCGCGGGGACATCATGATCGCACTCGACATCAGAAAGGCAGGGTGATGGACGCCAAGGCCCGCTTCAACGAACTTCGAGGGGAGCTTCGGCTTCCCCTCGACGAGCTCGCCCGCATCCTGCGGCGGCCGTTCGGCACCGTGGCCGGCTCCCGCTGACCGCATATACGGGGAAACCTTGCCGGGGAACGGCAGCAGCAACAAAGCCCGGAATCGGGCAGAAGGGGAACGAAAATGAATAAGTTTCTAGTCACAGAGGACAACGCTGGCGGACTCCAGATCTACGTTTTCGACGGCGGCGCATGCGTGTACGCCGGATACGGCTTCGAGCAGGCCGATAGGCTTGGCGAACTGGCGGGTTGTCTCGAAGCACTCGCCGAGGGCAGCGATCCGGCACGCTGGGATGGCGGTGAAAACAATCCGCGCGCGGCTTGGAAACAGGTCCGGAACCTGATCGACCAGGTCGATCAGCCGCAGGTCATCTACGACCAGGCTGGCATCTGTCCAGAGCGAATGGGGACGGCCGGCCGGCGGGAGTTCGCGGGCCAGGTCGCGGCAGCAGAATTCACCGTCGAAATCGCCGACGCTCTGAAAGCGCTTGAGGCATGGGACGGCGCATGCGGCATCGACCTTCTGAATCTCGTCGAGACATACCGCGGACTCTGCATCTCCGCCGGCGAAGACGAAGGCGAGATCGATGGCGGGCTTGGCGCAAAATTCAGCGGCTTCAAAACCCCCGCATGGGCTCCGGAATGGGATCAGGCTCTGGTGTGCGGCATGGACGGCGGCGTTCTGATCGCAACCGCTGACGGCGGCCTCGACGTCGAGCAGGTCGACGTCGAGGAGCAGCGGCACAGATATGCTAGGGCCCAGATCGACATGCAGATGCGCGCTTTCGCTCGGCTCTGGGCCCTGGAGGATAGCGGCGTCCTGGACGAGGACCAGCTCGGCCGGGATGCCCGCCGGAAATTCGGATTGGCGGAGCAGGATCACTTTTCGCGGCTCAGCGCAGCCTTCATCCGCGACGCCGAGATCGACGACGACGAGGAGCTGGCAGCATGAACGCCAAGGCCCGTTTCCACGAACTCCGTGGGGAGCTGCGCGTTCCCCTCGACGAGCTCGCCCGCATCCTCCGTCGCCCGTTCGGCACCGTGAAGGCTTGGGGCAGCGACAGCCGCCCCGACCTGATCCCGCCGGCCGACCTGCTTGCGGCGATGGAAGCCGAGCTGGTCGGCCGGGCAATCGACCGGATCCGGGCGGCCGGGTTCGACGTCATACCGCGCCGCAAGGCAGCCTGAAATCTGAAAAAGGAAATCGCTATGAGAAGAGTCTGGTACTACCATGTCGGCAACAAAGTCACCTTCGGCCGCTTCGGACCGGCGAACGCGACGGATGCCCTGGAAACCCTGCGGGATCTTTCGGCGGACCCGAACACACGGCTCTCGGTCGTTTACGACGACGGGCTGTGCATGCACCTCGTCATCGAATCCTTCGACGATCCCAGACCAAAAGCCCGCCTCCTGACCTACGCCAGCCTGTCCGTCCTGAAGCCCCCGGCTAGCCATCGGGGGCTTTCGTTTTCCGTGGGTCGGCATAGCCCAGTGCCTCGCCGACGCAACGAATGGGCCGTTTCTGTCGATCCGTTTTGCGCTGTATCAGCCGAAAAGCCCTGAACCCGCCCCGTTGGCCCGATGACGGGGTTTCCCGATCCGCGTCCGGAAACGCCGTGGCAGGCTGCGCATCCAGTGCCGGCACCGGCAGTAATGAATCCTTGGCCGCATGCCGACGTCTGCCTGCTGCACAATGGCATGCTGGGGGAGGAGCATACGGCGCACGATCACGGGCAGTCGGGAAAATCGTGCTACTTCAGGGTCGGCGAGGTGGAGTATTGAGCCGACATCGACAGAGGGAAATTAAGGCCTTGGCGGTCATGTCCGCGACACGATGCGGCAGACACGCTAGGTCCGACAGCTACTGCACCGACTGCCAGGACCGCCCCGTTCGCTCGTTTCGCCTCCCGAGTGCGTGTTCGCCAGGGGCGGCGGATGGCTCGAAAGGATCGCATGATCCTTTGAAATATTTCGAGAAGCAATTTTAACGCGTCGAAGCTACGCATAAGCATCGTCAACTAAATTTGCCGACAGAATGATTTGAAAAAGGTCGGACGGCAGACGATCCTTCTTCAGGGAACTGAAGGGGGTTACAATGAATGAGGACGGCTACAAGCTCGTCAAACTGCTGACGCCGGAAGCTCTCGACCTCGAATCCAGGCGAATGCATCACTGTGTGGGCCACGGAAGCTACGACGCAGGACTCGCGGCCGGCAATCACGAGATCTATTCCCTGCGGGACCGAAAGGGGCGCCCCGTCGCCACCGTCAAAATCAACCGCGGAGAGATCGATCAGATCAAAGGCAAGCGCAACGCCAGTCCGGAAGCGAGGCACATGGCGGTCTTGAAGCCGGCTTGCGAAGGCGGCCAGGTGGAAGGGGCAGGGAGGCCTTCTGGCCGTATGCCGTCGACATCAACGGAGTCGAGCACGACATCGATGAGATCCCAGCCGGGGCTACGTTCGACAAGCTCAATGCGTCGATTTCCCACGGCATGTCGGTTGACCTGCCGCCGGGCTTGACTGTGCTGGGCAACATGACCATCGGGTTGGCATTGCCGAGATACCTGAGCGGCTGACGATCGATGGCGACGTCTACCTCTCAACCACGCGGCAACGCAGCGTAGCACTGCCGGAGAGCATGCAAGTCGGAGGATCAATCCTGACGTGGTCTGGAGACGAGATCGCCAGGCCGATCCCGGCGCATTTGGCTGAAAAGATCGAAGAGGCTCCGAAGACCAAAAAAATGGGCGGCTTTGCAACCTGATCCCGCCCAGCCCCATCGACGGCGTGCAGTTCGTTTTCGACGATCCTGAAGACGACGATCATCTTCCAGATTCCGCGCCCCGTTAGACCGCCCGCGAATTCCCGAAAAGCTCGTGAAAGCCGAACGGAGCCAATCCGCCCCTTGTTCACCAGTTCGTCCGCGCCGAGGCTTGGTTTTCATCCTGCAATAAACGCTCGCGCCCTTTGCCAAACTTCGAGTGCTTCCAGCGCCGTCTCCAATCTTTCGACCGATATGCCGTCGACCACCCGCCCGCGGACTATGCACCGCATCTGATCTCGTTCGAGGCCGGTCAGTGCGGCCACCTCCTCATCCATCAGTCGACACGTGTCCATGGCGAGCACGATCCTGCCGGCAAAATCGGTCTTGGCACGCGAGCGGTCCCGATCGGACCCACCGAAATCGTCGAAGATGTCGCCGCAGCCGGGCGCGTCGATCATTCCTCCATCAGCACCAGATTGCATCATCCATTTCCTTGACGTTCGTTGCGAAAGAGAGCGGCTTTGACTTCCTTGCCGTTAATCCTGGCGCCAAATTCCCACGGCGTCATCACGTCGAACGCGTTTCGCGTTAGTCCCGGCGACGCTCCAAAAACGTCCGCGTCAAAGTCAAAGGGCGTGTTTGGCATGCCTTCTTCCGGGTATTGCCGGCGCGGGTGATGAAGCCGAGCGAGTATTGTCACTACCGCCGGAGACGGAATTCCGATTCCACGTGACGGAGTAACGGGGAGAGCAATGATTAGCAGAGGATGCTCTTTGGGACGAGAACGCCGTCATTTCCCGGGATCTCCATCGAGACCTGGCGGGACCGAACGACCGAAGCGTCCTGCGCGGCGGATGACTTTGAGGCGTGATTGATTGCGATCACAGCCGGCATCGGCGAGCCTGTCGACGGCATCTCGCAGGATTCGCTTTAGGGCCATCGTATCGAGAGACGGATCGAGCGCGGCTCTTTCGACATACGCGGCAACTGCCGCGGCGACTGCGGCATCGACCGTTGATGCCTCCGGTTGCCCGGTCGCACGGAGGTGAGCGCGATAGCGCCGCTGCCGCCGCTGTTGTTCGCCGTTTGCGGCATCTGCTGGCCTCGGCATGCCCATCCTCCGTCACTTCGATACGCTCACTACGAGATCGAGGCTGCCGATCCGGCATGCAAGCAACAAAGGCCTCTCGGCGGCATGTAACCAAAAGGTGTCAAACGTAATTTATTACGACCTATCATGACGCGCGGAAAACTTTATTCGCTTTGGGACGGTGGCGGCAGGGGAGGGGGACTGAAACAGTCACTTCAAAGCTCCCAATCCATCCCTTCGCGAGGAATTCATTCCGTCATGCACAAGAACCACGCAGAGCTTCGCAGCGCGATGGGCGCATTCTCTGATGTTCCATTCACCGTGCAAAATTATTCTCCCGGAGGTCTCCTTGACACTCCGGGAGATTTTGGACGAGTTCCTGCTACACGCCGCGATGATAGTTTTCGAGATTTCGCAACTCGGTGAGCTTCAATCGCTTCCTGCTGCGCTCGGGTGGCATCTCGGGCAATCTTAGCGCCTGAGCGTAGTCGAACTCGACACCGGTCAGGGCAGTGTAGATTGCCAGGCCGACGGCGTGCGCCATGATCGGTGGGAGGGCGTTCGCGATCTGCCGGGTTTTCGTCTTCCGGTCCTTGTCCGAACCTTCGGCGCCGGCGCCGACAAACTGCCACCCGTCAGGGAAACCTTGCAGCCGCGCCCCCATCTCAAGAGTGAGCGAGAACAGGTCGTCAAGTTTGTGGTTCGGTCCAGGAGCCGTTTCGGCGATTTCGAACGGATTGATCTTCATGTCGATCCAGTCCTCCTTGCGAAGGTTCGACGAAAACGCCAGGCGACCTGATTGTTCCGAGCCGCCAACGATGGTCGACCCGCGACGGTTCGCATAGTTCCTTGCCCATTCTTCAGCCTCCGGCCAGCCATTTGCCGAGACAAGATCGAGCAATACCTCGCCAACCGTCCGATTCCATTCGGGGAACTTTGGCGGCATCTGGAACCGTTGGATTGGGACATCCCGGAAACCGACAAAGGCGATACGCGGACGCAGCTGCGCGAGACCACAGTCGCTGCCATTGATCGAGAATATCTGGCTCTGATATCCGAGATCGGCGAACTTCTTGTATAGGTCGGCCCGGTAATCGGCATTGGCCTGGAAGCCGAAGCCTTTCACGTTCTCGAAGAAGAAGGCTCTCGGCTGGACTTCATCGACCAACCTGACCGCTTCCATGAACAGATCGCGCTCGTCCTCTCGCCCTTTTCGCTTGCCCATGCTCGAATGCGGCTGGCAAGGCACTCCGCCTGCCACAAGATCGACATTGCCACGATGGTGGCGGAAATCCACCTGAGTGACATCGGCGCAATGGACGGGCCCAAACCAGCAATTCGCCATCAGCGTCTCAGCCGCCGCGGGATTGCGCTCGTACAACGCCAGGGCGTCAAATCCGGCCGCATGCAGTCCGAGGGCCTGTCCGCCAGCGCCGGCACAGATCTCAAGCGAAGTGAGGCGAAATGGCGGGCTGGCTTCCTTCGACACAGCCGGCTCGGCCGGAAGCTTGCGCGCCTTGAGGTCACTTTTGGCTATGCCGTTGTCGCTGAACAGCCAGATGATATTCTCGACAAAGTCCCGATCGATGTGATGATGATCCTTGTCGAATGGGTTGCCGTTCTCCTCGTCGACGGCTTTGAATGTGCCATCAGCCAAATTGCGAAGGCCGTCATATGCCTGGGCCAGCCGGACAAGCTGGTCATCGTTGCCGTGGAAACCGTACTCCCATGCGCCGGGCAGTCCGGCCGTGTCGAACACAGTCTCGAATTCGCGAAGGCAGCGACCGACTTCCTCTTGCAGACGAGTCCGACGTGTCTTGAGCTTCGTAAGATCGACACCATCGTCCTGCGCGTCGTTGAAGAAGTCCATAAGAGACTGGGCGAAGAAGATGAACCTGGTGGTAAACGTGTCGAGTTCGACCTGCGCCTTGCGCTGTGCTGACTGTCGCAGCACCTTCAGACGACGGCGCTCCAGTTCCATCTGCGGATCAGCAGCCATTTCCCGTTGACGGCGCTTGATGGAGGAGACGTCGCTTGAATGGACGAAGCTTCCCGCTTCAATTCGTTCGAGGGCTTCCTTGCGGACAGCCTCAGGCGCGGCAATCAGCGACTTGGCGACCGTCAGTGGCAGCCCGCGGGCCGTAATCGTCTTCACATGCTCGCCCAAGGCTTCCGTGAGCCGCAGGTACATGCCAATGTCGCTGCCGTTGAGACCGCACTCCGACACCAGGAACGTCTTCATCTTGGATGCCGGAAGATGGCCGCGTACCCGCTCGATTTCGGCGGCGATCCGAAAGTAGGATTCCGCCATACGCTGGTTCTGCCTGAGCACTACGGTCTTCAGCGAATGCAACGTCTCGCTCAGGTCAGGCTCGGGGTCCAGTTCAAGAGGCTCGATATATACGACCGCGACATATTCGTCCTGAATAGCCTCGGCATCGTCGCGTCCGGGTTTTGTAAATTCCACTTTCAACTCCTACTCCTGTAATGGGAGGCACTATCGACATCCAAAGCCTAACTTCGGATGAAAAGAATACGTCGGTTTCTGGCCAAGCGTCGATTGCATGCCCTGGTTGCAACTTCTGGTTACTGAATTGATATCGCCGTCGGAATTGCGCCATGTCCATGAAATGGAATGGATTTCCTCGAACGGCAATGACGTGAGGACGGGAACCGCCAGGTCGTTCGGCGAGCATTCGTATTCCTGGGAACTCACGCACGACGGTCAAGAGCTCTGCGGCGAGTTCAATCCGGGCTCGCCGATGGACGGCACTGCGGGGCCGCTTGAGCGGCGGCGAATTCGGCATCCGCCGCGATCAGAGCGATCGAATGGGCGGCCTGCGGCGACATGCTGGACGACCCCGACGAAGCAGCCTGACGGTTTCTCAGCCAGCGCCCTCGGCGTGTCTGCTGAGGGCGTATACGGGGAAACCTGGCCGGGGAACGGCAGCAATCAAAACCAAGAAGGGGGACGGTTATGTTGAACACGACTGACGCCAAGAAAGCTATCTTGCTCGAGATAGCTGCAGAGGACGAGATCAAGCGGCGCCTGCAGGCGCTTGGCGAGATCGACTGCGCAGACCTCGCCACGGCAAAGGCGGGTCTAAAGGCTGCGGAGAAGCTCAAGCGGTGCACGGAGGAGGCTCTCTATCGGGTCATCGAGCTGGGCGGCCGCGGCGTTCCGGGACCGCTCCGCAAGGATGTCGACCGGCTTCGGAGCGAGATGGCCGACCGTCTCGAGAACACCTATAGCGCGATCAGCGCCAACGAGCCCGAAGCGGCAGAACACTCGGCGGGCGGCAATGCCTGGTACGCCTTCGCCGACGGTCGCGACACTGTCTACGGTCACGGAACGGAGTCGGAGATCGAAGCAATGGTCTTAAACCAGGCATGCTATGAACGCACGTCACGCCGGGGCTGAACGGCGGGTGTATGCGGACCCTTGCCGACGAGGCGATAGCCATCGCGTCCGCCATGATGCCCGCGCAGCGGTGAGACTTCGGGTTTCTCCGACACGGAGAGGCGGTCATGCCGCCTCGCTTTCGATGTCGAGCGTCCGTAGGACCTCCATCAGCTCGCAAATGAACTGAGCATGAAGTTCCCTCGAGCTTCTGGCCAACCCCTTCCTTCGAGGATTGGCCAGCCGCACGAAAGTGGCAAGGTAGCACGTCGATGAAGGAGCGAACCGCAAGTCATGAGTATCCCAGCAGTCGACGAGTAAGTTGCGTTTCGAAGGAAGCCACCTCGCCAATCAGCAAGTGGCCATTATCGCGTGTTCACCAACCCTTACCTAGCGCGACCCTGCTGTCCCGGGCAGCTTTCCATTCACGCACTTCGGTCAAATAGAATGAAATTTCGCCGAGACGCTGGTAATGTTCAAGCGTTCTGTCAGCGGTTGCTTCGACATTGCGATGCTCACGCCTCATCATCCTTTTGAACAACGGTATGAAGCGAGCGATCACGGTTCCGTCGTCGTACATTTGCATAAAAGCGTCGTACGCGCGCTTTGGAGTGATGTTCTCGGAAAAGTACATACAATGGACCGGCTCCCCGTCTTCAACCCACACAAAGCACCGTTGCAAGACGACTCCGCCGATGCTTTCAGCGTGATCGCGGGCCCTTTCGTATTCGCCCGGTTCTCGCCCTCCGGTTGCATGATATTGAGCGGCAGGCCGGGCGGCATGGCAAAGATCATCGAGGCTGTACACTTCGTAGCAGAACTCTGCCGGCAGGGGTTCGCCGTGCCAGTAGACCGACGCGCTGCGGTGGCGGCCAGGACCCAAACTCTGCATAGCGCCATAACCGTGATGGTGTAACAACCAGACCTCGTCCTCGATCCTTTTATCAAGATCGCATTCTTCCGCACCTGTCGGGGGAATGCACTCGCCAAATCTTCTGTTCCAGTTGTCCACCGCGATCTGGAGCGGACCTCCCATCGCTTCCGCCAATAGAAGCTCCTCTTTCCGATAGTCCCACTCGATTGTAGGATCCCACTCCAGAGTGCCGGTGTCCCGAAGTTTTGAAAGATCAAGTCTGCCAGCCATGTCGTCGACTCCTATGCAAATGTCTCAAGGATGGTTGTCGCGCGGCCAATCATGGCCTCGTACCTGGCGGCCGCCCGCCTCAGGTCGTCGATGATGTCCTGAGAAGGCGCCGGGTAAGCTAGTCCGTTCACTCGCCACTGATGTACAGACTGAAGTGCGCGACCGCTAAGCGCGGCGATATCCTTGGCCGCAAGCCCACAGGCGCGCAGCCGGTCAGAGAGGTCGCGAAATTCGGCCTTGAGCCGCGCGCGCTCAACAGCCGAAACCGATTTCAGCAACTGTGGCCGCCTTTTGGTCAGAGTCTCAAGTGGCAGCGCTTTCAACAAAATCGGCAGTCCTGCTGCAGGTGCCGTATTAGTACGGGGCCGATCGCCCTTCCTCTCCGCCACAAGGCGATTGCGGGAAAACGCGGCGGAAACCGTCGATTCGGACAGACCGGTTGCAAGCGCGATCTGGCTGATCCGGAATCCGCCTCGCCGTGCGGCGGTAAGCAGCGCAAGTGGGAGGGGAGGGCTTTTGCGGGCGCCGGCCTTCAGGACTGCTGCTCGATGGTTTCGGTAATCCGCCGCCATCTTCCAAAACAATACCTTGGGACTTGTCGCAGAGTTCCAAGGGTCGGCTCCAAGCTCAACATTCCTGATCGTCTCCACTAAGCCGCCACCCATCCGTCAGTGTTCGTCAGTTGCGCCAGGCGGATTGAAACGGCCTTGCGGACGAGCGCCTGACGCCGCTCCGGCTGAGCGTCCGGCGCGCTACGCCAATCGCGGGTACGCAGTTCAACGTTGAGAGGTAGCTTGAAATAGGCGACCTGATAGCCATATGCGCCCTCCCAGTACTGATGGAGCGTGGTTGAGCGTGCATCGCAGCCGTCATTCTCCTTGATCCATTCGATGATCTGGTCCGCGGCGGCTCCGTTCCGTCCGCGCCGCGCATGCAAGACGTCAAAGAGGTCAACCTTCGGCGACACGTAGACGACCTGGCCCTCGAAACCCGTCACGAATCCGCCGAGGTTGTCCGCGTGGTCGATCGCCTCATCGAGATCGTCTTCGTCATAAGGACAGATCGGCGCGCGCATCGAGCCAATGTCGTCGACGTCGTTGACGAAGTAGTAGGTAAAAAAGGCATCGGCCGTCCCGCCTATGTTTTCTTCGTCGAAGAGGATCACTTCGTCCCAAGAATCGCTCACGCCTTCCTCCCGACTTGCGCGACGGCAGCTTCGGCCTCGGCGATCCATTTGTCGGAAGCCTCCAGGCTTGCGGCCCGCTTCGCATCGGACTCTCTCTGTGCTGCCTCGTAGTGGTCGAGGAAGTGGTAGAGAGTTTCCATGTTTCCTGCGGTCGGGCCTCCGGTGTTCTTCATTCAGCGGATCTGGTCGGCGAGATTCTTCGCCTTGAATGCTATGTCCCGCCATGCCTTGTCGGCTGCGTCCTTAGCCAGTTCGGCTTCCGCCGGGATCTTCGCAAAGTTCGTCATCGTGCCCCTTTTCCACCAGCGTTCCCCGCCGGCTCTATAAAAGGATTGGTCGAGACCGATAGTATTTCAATCCCCATTGAGCATCTTTTTATTGTCAACAATTGCCATGGCCTGTTGACGTGCCTGCTTTCGACAAGGAATTTGTCTGTTGCATGTAAACAAAATATTTTTCGCCCATGATGAACACGGGAGGGGCGAATGCTTAAAGTAATCCTCAGGGCCATACGGCAAATCATCGGCGGAATCCTTGCGGTCCCGGGCGACTTCCTGCGCTGGCTCACGGGCCAGCAAGGCACGCCGCTGCCTCCGGCGACCGATGACTTCGCTGATGAAGTCGACAGCCAAGCTGCCGAACTGCGCGAACAGCTCGACGCTCCGGCTCCCGAATCCGTGATCGCCGTCAGGTCGCTTGGCGGCCATGTCCACGGCTACGCGGCCGGCGACCTCGCAGACAGGGATGCGTTCGACGTCGCCTCGATCCCGGAGCATGTCTCGGTCGCGCTGCTGACGTTGGCACCCGACCAGCTTGCCCGCCTCGCAAACGCCGGGCCGGAACTCTGCGGACAGTGGGCTCTCGGTCAAAGAACCGGGCTGGTCGGCGTGCCTTCGGTCAAGCGGTGGGTGCCGTCCGTGATCAGCTGGACGACCCGGAGCCTGGTCTCGTTCCCGCAGGCGAAGCGCCTTACGGCATGCGGCCTCGACGGGCAGCCTGATTTCCTCGACGACATCGGCAAGGCTGCGGGAGTCCTTGACACCTGATTTCCGCAGCCAGGACTGCCATGTGATCTCGTGCCGTTCGGCATACGCAAGACAGGCATGCGGGCAGGACTCGATCTCGGATCCTTTCCGTCCAGTGCCCGGGCAACCCCGTCGCCGTCGAAGCGGCCGGCGCGGACGCGGGCTGCGATGTCGAACAAACCCTTGACGCGGGTGTTTTCCATGCTGAAGTCGGACCAGCCGCGCCCCGCGCCTGCGGGCTCGCAAGGAACGAATCGGAGAGTGCGGTTTATGCGTGAACGGGGAGGTCAGTCCTTACCGTGTGGTGGCTTCTCTTGGTGGCGGCGTTCCATCCACCAGGCGTAGGCCTCGTCGAGGACCTGCGCGTTCTTCCTGCGCAGCCGCTTTTCGACCACGGTCATGGCCTGCTTGTTCCGGTACGCCCGAAGCGCGTCCTCGGCTGCGGGCGTTTCCTGTAAGAGGTCTTTGAATCTGTGGTGCAGGTCGTCATCCATTCGCCGACATGCTCCGGATCAGCGCGTCGCGGCTGGCGACCGAGCGGCGGAGCTTGGCGACTTCGGCTTCCAGTTCTTGAACGCGATATACTGCGGACCGGGCGACGGCGAGGGCTTCCCACGAGGACCTCTGGGCGTTGATGAGGCGGGCGTGCCAAAGGCCGTTGGCCCGGCGCTCCCGTGCGTCCTTCATTGCGCCGAGGCCGGCCGCGTGCGCATTGGCGATGACGCTTGCCCCGACTGTGGCGAGGGCGGCGAACTGCATCGCCGCGCCTGTAGCCGGACACGGGACGCTGCGGTGTTGCTGATGTGACATGTGACTTCTCCTTGGGCCGACATGTAGCCGCCGAAAGGCACGGCGTCGACGCCTCCGGGCAGATTTCTGCTGGCATCCCTGGCAGGGATCTAATCCTGTACCAGAGATCCGATTCCTTGCACGACATGCAGATGCGCGGGATTGTCGAGAAGGTGACGTCGACGGGATCTCGTGGGGGAGGCTGCATGAGGTTTCCGGCGATCAAAAGAAAGTCTCGATAGTGCCTTTACAACAGAGCCTCTAGTTCTGGAGTGCCTTCTGGAATGACATGCACCCAGGTCACGCGCCATGAACCGGCCAATGACCTGATGGTCGCAGCCGATGGCGGGGTCGGCCGAGCAGATGGTGAGCAGCAGGTACCAAGCATAGGGGTGAACATGGCGGCCTTCTTCGTTGAAGAAGGATCGGCGGCCGGGCGGGTGCGTTCGGGGCTACGCCCAAAAGAAAGGGGCCACTGCCGAGGCGGCCCCTTTCACGGTCATGCGCCGTTGCGGGCGCGGGAAGCCTCGACAGTCTCGGTCACGAAACCGTCGAGGTCGTTGAGTACTCGCGCTTTCCGGTTCGGCCAGGTCTCACGGGTGCAGAACAGCGTCGAGGAGGCGCCGTAGAGACCTCGGCGCTTGGTCGATGTCGACCAATCCCAGGACACCGTGATCTGCCCGGCGTAGCCCTCGCCGGTGGGATCGAAGTCGACCATTGTCACCGTGACCCAAGGCTCGATGCCGAGACGCAGCGACATCGCGTCGGACGGGCGGATGATGACGTGCTCCTCTTAAGCGGCCCTCATGCCATACCTCCGCACTCGAGCATGCGCAGCACGGCGAGACCGGGCTGCGCCGTAGCCGCGCGGCGAAGCTCCGGGTCCTCGGACCAGGTGAAGCTGAGCTCGGCAGCATCGCCGCGGATCACGCCTAGCGCAACACTGTCGTCCTTGGTGCCAAGGATAAGAATCCGCTTGATGCCGTGTCGTGCTGCGAATGCATCACCGATGCGGAACACGTGCGACCTGAGGCCGTCGGGGCTTCTGCGCGTCCTGCCGATGAGGAGGGGAAGGAAGTTGACGTGGGGGACGAGGACAGGGGTAAACATTGCAGACGCTCCATGATTCGGGGCCGCGCGGCCCCACGATCGGAACCGCTGCGGTTGGTGGCCTGGAAGATGTGGAGGGTGGGAATGTGATCCCTTGCTGTCGCGCTGCCGGAGCTTGTCGCCCCGCGAACATCAACCGCCCGATAGCATCCGGCTACGGCCAAGGTCCAGATCCGCTGACAGAAAACTTGGAGTCAGGGTGAATCCTGCGTTCATGATTTCCGCGGCATCTTACCCGACAGGAAAGAAGGGCTTTGCTGTGCGATTGAGCCCAAGAGGCGAGTCGCCCGAGGCCCAGCATGACAAACTGCTTGTTCCCGTCAGGCCGTCGGCTTTGGCAAGATGACAGCAGTGGGTTCGCCGGGAATTGGCCGCGGCATCGGTGCCGGACGTGGTCCAGTGGTTTGTCGAGCGGCGAGATTGACAAGCCATTGCTTGGAACCTAAGCACGGGCGGCAGGGCCGGGGGGCTTTGGCATGTCAAGGAGAGCTTCTTGAAAGGAATTATCCTTGCTGGAGGCAGTGGAACGCGTCTCTATCCGCTAACATTAGCGATCTCTAAGCAGATTCTGCCGATATACGACAAGCCGATGATCTATTACCCGCTGAGCGTTTTGATGCTCGCGGGTATCCGCGAGATTCTGATCATTTCAACACCGCGTGACCTGCCGGTCTTTCGCGATCTGCTTGGCGATGGATCGGAGTTCGGGCTCGGTCTGTCCTATGCCGAGCAACCGCAACCCAACGGTCTTGCGGAAGCCTTCATCATCGGCCGGGATTTCATCGGAAAGGACAGCGTCTCGATGATCCTCGGCGACAACATCTATTTTGGCGATGGGCTGTCGCAGCTTTGCCGCGACGCGGCCTCGCGCGAAAAGGGCGCTTCGGTGTTCGCCTATCATGTCGAGGATCCCCAGCGTTATGGTGTCGTATCCTTCGACAAGGCCACCGGGACGGCGCTGACGATCGAAGAAAAGCCGCGGAACCCGAAATCCAACTGGGCAGTCACCGGTCTCTATTTCTACGACAATGACGTCGTCGACATCGCCCCCTCGATCCGGCCCTCGGCGCGTGGCGAACTCGAGATCACGGCGGTCAACAACGTCTATCTCGAGCGCGGCCAGTTGCATGTGCACCGGCTGGGGCGCGGCTACGCCTGGCTCGACACCGGCACGCATGACAGCCTGCATGAAGCCTCCTCATTCGTGCGCACCATCGAGCATCGCCAGGGCATCAAGGTCGCCTGTCCGGAAGAGATCGCCCTTGAACAGGGTTGGCTGACGGCGGACCAGGTTCTGCGTCGTGCCGACCGCCTGGGCAAGAACGAATATGCCGCCTATCTGCGCCGGCGTGTCGTGGACCTGTCGGAGGGCTAGATGCTGGAAGTCAGGTCCCTTGGCATCGATGGCGTGCTGGAAATCGTGCCGAAGCGGCATGGCGACGCGCGCGGTTTTTTCGTCGAAACCTACAATGCCGAGCGCTTTGCGCAGGCCGGCATAGACTTGGCTTTCGTGCAGGACAATCATTCCTATTCCGCGGCCGCGGGTGTCCTGCGCGGGCTTCACTACCAGCTCGCGCCGCGGGCGCAGGACAAGCTGCTGCGCGTCATCCGGGGCAGCATTCTCGACGTCGCGGTCGACATTCGTCGCGGCTCGAAGACCTTTGGGAAATGGGTCGCTCTCGAAGTGTCGGCCGAAAAGGGCAACCAGATTCTGGTGCCGAAAGGCTTTGCGCACGGCTTCGTGACGCTCGTGCCCGACACCGAGGTCCTGTATAAGGTCACCGATACTTATTCGCAGGCGCATGACCGGTCGATCCGTTTCGACGATCCCGCCATCGGCATCGAATGGCCGTCATTGACCGGTGGGTTCCAGCTTTCGGACAAGGACCTGAAGGCGCCGCTATTGGCCGCCGCCGACGTGTTTGCCTGATGGATTGCCAAAGGATGAGGACAGCGGCATGAATTTTCTGGTGACGGGCGGTGCTGGCTTCATCGGCTCGGCGGTGTGCCGGCATCTGTGCGCCAACCCGTCCTATCGCGTGACCAATCTCGATAAGCTTACCTATGCGGGAAACCTGGCCTCGCTGCGGCCGATCGAGAACGCACACAATTACCGCTTTGCGCATGCTGATATCTGTGACGACAAGGCGGTGCTCGACATCCTCCGTCAGGGCGATATCGACATCGTCATGAACCTCGCCGCCGAGAGCCATGTCGACCGCTCGATCGATGGGCCAGGTACGTTTATCGAGACCAACATCGTCGGCACCTACAAGATCCTCAATTCGGCGCTGGAATACTGGCGTGGCCTGTCCGAGGACAGGAAGAGCCGCTTCCGCTTCCATCATGTCTCGACCGACGAGGTTTTCGGCGATCTTCCTTTCGATGGCGGCATGTTCGTAGAGGAAACGCCCTACGCGCCGTCCTCGCCCTATTCCGCCTCGAAGGCGGCCTCGGACCATCTGGTGCGGGCGTGGCACGAAACCTATGGCCTGCCGGTCGTGCTTTCCAACTGCTCGAACAATTATGGACCCTATCATTTTCCCGAAAAGCTGATCCCGCTGGTCATCCTCAATGCGCTCGATGAAAAGCCGCTACCGGTCTATGGCGCCGGCGCCAATGTGCGCGACTGGCTGTTCGTCGAGGATCACGCGCGGGCTCTGGAACTTGTCGCCACGAAAGGGCAGCCGGGCGAGAGCTATAATGTCGGCGGCAATTCCGAGCGGACCAATCTGGGCGTCGTCGAGACGATCTGCGATTTGCTCGACGTCAGGCGTCCCCGGGCCGGTGGCAAGAGCTATCGCGACCTGATCTCCTTCGTCACCGACCGTCCCGGCCATGACCGCCGCTATGCCATCGACGCTTCGAAAATAAGCCGGGACCTGGGCTGGACGCCGAAGGAGGATTTCGACAGCGGCCTGGCGAGAACCGTGGATTGGTTTCTCGACAACAAATGGTGGTGGGGGCCGATCCGCGAACAACGCTACGCCGGTGAACGGTTGGGTGAGGCCCGCGAGGGGGTAGCGTGAGGCTCGTTGTCACCGGACGCGAGGGCCAGGTCGCGGCAAGCCTTCTGGAGGCCGGCCAGGGGCGCGCCGGCGTGGAGGTCATCGCCATTGGCCGGCCGGAACTCGATTTGGCAAGACCCGACATGGTGATCGAAGCCATCGCGGCCGCGAAGCCCGACATCGTCGTGTCGGCCGCCGCCTACACGGCGGTGGGTCAGGCCGAGGATGAGCCCGATCTGGCATTCGCGGTGAACGCCGTCGGCGCCGGCAAGGTGGCGGAAGCGGCAAGGCGGCTGGGCGTTCCCGTCATCCATCTTTCGACCGACTATGTCTTCGACGGTTCGAAGGACAGTGCCTATGTCGAGACTGACGCGACCGCGCCAGCCAGCGTCTATGGCGCCTCCAAGCTTGCCGGCGAGCAGGCGGTGGCATTAGCCAATCCGCATCATCTGATCCTGCGCACGGCATGGGTCTACAGTCCGTTCGGCGGGAATTTCGTCAAGACCATGCTGCGACTTGCCGCCGACCGCGACGAGATCGCCGTGGTGGCCGATCAGTGGGGAAATCCCACCAGCGCACTTGATATCGCCGACGCAATCCTGCATGCGGCAGCACAGCTGCATGGCAACAAGAGCTTCGGGGCGTTCGGCATTTATCATCTGGCCGGAACCGGCGAGGCCAACTGGAGCGGCTTTGCCCGCCATATCCTGGACACAAGCCGCGTGTCTGGTGGTCCTTGGGCGCGGGTACGGGACATTGCCACGAGGGACTATCCGACCAAAGCACAGCGCCCCGCCAATTCGCGGCTGTCGAGCGCGAAATTCGCGGCCGTCTTCGGCTGGCACGCGCCGGACTGGCGGCAATCGACGGAGATGGTGGTGCATCGGCTTCTCATCGGTGGGACGAAACAGGCATTAACCGCATGAGCAAGCATCCGTCACCCAAAAACCTGCGCGATGGGATACCCGCTGGCGAAGTGGCGCCGAAGGCGCGCGCCAAGGCGAAAGTCGGGCGGCCTGGAAAACACGACGGTTCACTTCGTGACCTGTACAACGCGCATCGTGGCAAAGTGTCGGATAAATGGTCAATCTATCTCAGCACATATGACTATATTTTTTCAGAGTATCGAAACAAGCCGGTTCGGATTCTGGAAATTGGCGTTCAGAACGGCGGCTCCCTGGAGATATGGCAAAAATATTTTCCGAACGCGGAAATTATTGTTGGCTGCGACATCAATCTGGCCTGCTGCAACCTGGTTTTCGATGACAAGAAGATTGAAATCTCGGTAGGTAACGCCAATACCCATGAAGTAGAGCGCGATATCGTTGCGAGGTCGGAAAAATATGATATTATAATTGATGACGGATCGCATTTGTCATCGGATATAATCTGCTCGTTCGCGCGATATTTCCCCCATCTTTCTGAAGGGGGGATGTACATAGCCGAAGATCTGCATTGCAGTTACTGGCAGGAATTCGAGGGCGGTCTCTATGATCCTCTTTCCTCGATATCGTTCTTCAAGCGCCTGCTTGATGTGGTTAACCATGAGCATTGGGGACTGGATCGTCGTCGGGTCGATGCCCTGGCCACTTTCGCGGACAGGCACCAAGCCGCATTCGATGAAGCTTCTCTCGCGTCGGTTCATTCCGTCGAGTTCTTGAACTCGCTTTGCGTTGTAACGAAGCGGCCGATTCCGGAAAATCTCCTGGGCGCGCGCAGCGTGCAGGGCCGGGCTGCGCTCGCCGACGGGAGCGTGGTTCCTCTCGACGGCACGGAGAGCGACGCGACTGATCAAACTGGAAATCCATGGTCGTTGACGTCGAGGACCATGGAAGAGGAAATTGAAACCAACCGGACGTTGGTGGTGCGCCAGGAAGCACGTATCGAGGCTTTTTCCGGTGAGATCGTCGAAATGCGCGAGCAGATCCGGACCTACAAAGACGAGATCGCAAGGACAACGGCACAGGTCATCGCGAGAGACGAAGAGATCGAACTCTTGCAAGAAAAACTGTCCGTTGCACACGTGGCGACGAGCACGCTGCTTGGAGATCGCGACAATGCGCGCTCTGAGGAAACCCGGTTGCATGGTGTTCTCGATGCCGTCTATGCCAGCACGTCCTGGCGACTGACCAAGCCTTTGCGCGGGATTGGGAACCGCGTCCGCGCGATCGGCCATACACCCATGATGGCTCGCCGCTTGGTGGCTCGCGGCGCCTACACCTGCTGGCACAATCTGCCGCTGCCTATCGACGTCAAGCGGAAGATGAAGAGAGCGGTGTTTTCGACGTTCCCTTCGCTGTTTGGCGTTACGAATGCCTACCGCGCCTGGAGAAACATGGAGGCGCCCGACGCGCCCGGAGGCGACAACGGGATGGCGTTGCACGGGGCGCTGGTCAGCTCTGGCCCGATCTTTGCCCCCGAACCCGTCTATGTGCCGCTTCTCGAGGCGCTGCCGCTGCTCCAAAAGCCAGTGCGCATCATCGCGTTCTACCTGCCGCAATTCCACACGATCCCCGAAAACGATGAATGGTGGGGGCAGGGCTTCACCGAATGGACCAATGTCAGGCCCGCTAAGCCGCAATTTGTCGGCCACCACCAGCCGCATATGCCGGATGCGCTTGGCTACTATGACTTGCGCGATGCCGCCGTCCTGCACCGCCAGGCCGAACTGGCAAGGCTCTATGGCGTGGAAGGCTTCTGCTTCTATTTTTATTGGTTCGGCGGCAAGCGGCTCTTGGAAAAGCCACTCGAAAACTGGCTTGAGGACAAGAGCCTCGACATGCCGTTGTGCCTCTGCTGGGCCAACGAGAACTGGTCGCGCCGCTGGGACGGGATGGACCACGAGATACTCATCGCCCAGGACCACTCCCCCCAGGACGATCTCGCCTTTATCGCCGAGGTCGCGCCTTATCTTCGCGACCCTCGCTACATCCGCGTCGATGGCAAGCCGCTGCTGCTCGTCTATCGCCCAAGTCTACTGCCGGCGGCGGCCGAGACAGCGCGGCGCTGGCGGACATGGTGCCGGGAGAACGGCATTGGCGAGATTTTCCTGGCTTACACCCAGTCCTTCGAATCTGTGCCCCCCAACCGCTACGGGTTCGATGCCGCTGTGGAATTTCCGCCAAACAATTCCGCCCCGCCAAATGTCACGCATACAGTGACGCCGCTGGATGAGGATTTCGCCACGACTGTCTATGACTGGTCGGCTTTGCCGCAACGCAGCGAGAACTACCCGCCCCGCAAATACAAGCTCTTCCGTTCGGTTTGCCCGGGCTGGGACAATACGGCACGCCGCAAGCGCGGCGGCACTGTGTTTATCAACAATACCCCTGCGCTCTACCGCAGGTGGCTGGATAATGCCATCGAAGACACGCGGGTCCATGTCGAGGAGCCATCCGAGCGGCTGGTTTTCGTCAATGCTTGGAACGAGTGGGCGGAAGGCGCCCATCTGGAGCCCGATAGTGCAAACGGCCACGCCTACCTGCAAGCGACCCGCGACGCTTTGGAGGCGGCTAACAGGAAATCCAAACCCCGGATAGTAATCGTTTCCCACGACGCCCATCCGCATGGGGCACAATGGCTGGCCCTCGCGATGGCTCGCGAATTTGGGGAACTGCAGTACGATGTAGACATGATCGTCCTTGGCGATGGGCCCATGTTGTCACGCTTTGGCGAAGTTGCGTCGCTGCATCGCGTAGCTCTCGACAGCGAGTCGATGGAATCGGTGCGCCGAAAGGTGGAGGCGATACGCAACGCCGGTGCTCAGGTCGCTATCGTAAATACCACGGTATCTGGCCCGATTGTTCCCATCCTGAAGGAAGCTGGCTTCCGTGCGGTCTCGCTGGTTCACGAACTGCCGGGGGTTTTGGAGGCCTATGGTCTGAAGAGACACGCCGCCGCCATCGCCGAACACTCCGACAAAATCGTTTTCGCGGCGCCAATCGTTCAATCTGGGTTTGAGAACTTCCTCGGCGAACCGCTCAGGCAAGCATTGATTCGTCCTCAGGGCCTCGTGCGGAAAAACCCGTTCAAAGGCCAACCCGAGGAAGCACGTCGTCTTGTCTGTGATCAGCATGGTTTTGCGCCCGACACCCGCTATGTTCTTGCCGTAGCCTTTGTGGATCACCGAAAGGGGCCGGACCTTTTCATCGACGTGGCAGAAAAAGTTCTCAGTTCGCATCCCGGCACAGCGTTCATCTGGATTGGTCATTTCGATCAGGGGATGCAGGAGACGATTGCAGCGCTTCTCACGCAGAAGAATTTGACGGATAGCGTCAAGTTCGTCGGGTTTGTCCAAGACCCGATGGCATATTATGCCGGGGCGTCTGTCTATGCATTGACGTCGCGCGAGGATCCGTTTCCGAATGTCGTTCTAGAGTCCGCGGAGGTCGGTGTTCCGGTCGTGGCCTTTCAGGAAGCAACCGGCGCGGCCGATTTCGTCCTTGATAATGGAGGAAGGCTCGCGAAGAAGCTCGACGTTGAAGATTTTGCCGTTCAGGTAAGAGAAATTTTGGATGGCCCTCGCCAAAAGAGCTTCTCTGCTGTCGGATCAATGCGGCAATATCTGATGGATCTTCTACATTACGCAACAGGCCTCCAACGCGTGTCTGTAATCGTTCCGAATTACAATTACGCGGACCACCTGCTGCAGCGATTAAGGAGTATCGCGGGCCAAAGTTATCCGGTCTATGAACTTATCGTGCTGGACGACGCCTCGACGGATCGAAGCGTCGAAACGATCAACACTTTCCGCGCCGAGCATAGCGAGTTGGACACGGAACTGTCCATCAACAGCCAGAACTCGGGATCGGTCTTTCGTCAGTGGGCGAAGGGCGTCGCCCGTTGCCGTGGCGATCTGGTCTGGATTGCGGAAGCAGATGATTTCGCCGAACCCGCCTTTCTCGAAGAGCTTGTATCCTCCTTCGCTGATCCGTCCCTTGTGCTGGCGTATAGCCAATCTCGGCAAATGGACGGCAAAGGCCATGTGCTGGCGGACGACTATATCGACTATACCCGTGACATCTCCGATGATTGGTTGTCCGATTATACCAAGGATGGCCAGACCGAGATCGGCGAGGCGATGAGCATCAAGAACACGATACCGAACGTCAGTGCCGTTGTCTTCCGTCGCGCTGCGATCAGCAAGGCGATCTCCGAGATCGGCGATGAGTTGTTCAGCTATCGCATAGCAGGAGATTGGCTCCTCTATCTCAGAGTATTGCTGCAGGGAAAGGTGCGGTTCAGCCCGAAGCGGCTCAACTGGCACAGACGTCACGCGCAGAGCGTGACACAGTCCGGAATGGCAGAGGCACATCTCGCCGAGGTTCGGCGAGCGCAGGAGGTTGCACGCTCACTTGTGTCGGTCTCCGCTGAAACGCGCCGCAAGGCTGATGCCTGGTTAAAGCACGTTCGCACCCATCTCGGTATCAAAGGTTCGGACGCGGCATGACGCAGGAGCGCCCGCGGAGCGCTAATGAGGGCAGGAAGGCGGTAATCCTTGGAGCCTCCGGTTTTATCGGGGTCAATCTGGCGCGCGCCATAGCAGAGCGAGGCATTGAGCTTGTTTGCTTTGCCCGCCATGCGTCCGAGCACTGGCCCGCTGGGAGCAGCGTTATTCTTGGTAATTTAGCCACTCCCCCACGCCAACTCCTCGCAGCAATGGAGGGCTCCATGGTCTTCCACTTGGCCAGTTCCGCGCGGCCCACGGCGGCAACCGACAGCGCAGTAGCCGAGATCGAGGCCAATCTGATTGGTACTGTCGGATTGCTGGAGGCGACCAAGAACGCTGATTGCCGATGGGTTTTTTCTTCGTCGGGCGGCACGGTCTACGGTCAGACCGACGCGTTGCAAATATCCGAGGAACACCCGAACGTCCCGATATCATCCTACGGCACGGTCAAGCTCGCAATCGAACGATACTACAGTCTCTATCGAACCCTGCATGGCGTCGACAGTGTGGTAGCCCGGATTTCGAATCCCTTTGGTCCGTACCAGTCGGCGGCGAAGGGGCAAGGGTTGATTGCAGCTCTATTCGACAGGATTGCCGATGGAGCGCCCGTGACCATATGGGGTGACGGCGAGAATGTCCGCGACTATGTTTATATCGACGACGTCACGGAGGCGCTGATATTGCTGGGCCTAGGCGGAAGAGCTGGCGAAATCTACAATGTCGGTTCCGGCGTAGGCACAAGTGTGATCGAGTTGGCCACGAAAATATCCGCCGTTCTTCGGGTTCCGGCGGAGCTTGTCTACGCTCCGGCACGCGGCGTAGATGTCCGACGAAACGTTCTCGACGTCAGCAAGATCGAACGTGAACTCGGTTGGCGCCCGGTTCATACGCTTGATGAAGGTGTCGCTCTCACATACCGCTGGCGACAGAGCCACAGTCAAGCGGAGCGAGTTCGCGACAGCGGGCAAAGGCTGGCCTAAATTTCAATGACGTGGGCTTCCTATGTCGGCCGGAAGATCCAAAGAAGCTGCCTTACTGGACATCAGCCGAGCGCTGGAACACTCGGGCAGCCCGCTGCGCAAGAGATCTGACCGCTCTTGCGAACTTGGCACGAATCTTTGCGCCTCTGCCGTATGGCGCGCCACGCGCAGGTCGGGGCTCAAGAAGGAATGCCTCTTGGAACCCGGGGCGAAAATGCGGGCGATAGTAGGGCAATGTTCGGCGCATCTGTTCAATACAGATCGCGACGTTCTTTGGCGTCAGGGGATATTCTCCCGGCTCGCTTTTGATTGTCCGCAGAGTTTCGACGAGGGCGCGGTGTTGATCAGCGGAAGGATTGGCGGTGTTCACAAGCCGGAGCGCTTCGACCAACGAGTATGGCAGTGATTCATTGCCATCAGTCTGGCTGTAGTCGAAGCCGTCGCCTGCGACGCCGATCATGGCCAGAAAATCGGAAAAGATTGAACCGCCTACCCACTGGGCGCGATCGTACGGGGCCAGCGTGAGATTGGGTGCTTTCAGCCAGCGCCGGAGGATGTCGATCTGAGATGGGTCGTAGGCGAACGGCCTTTCATTTAAGGGCCGCGTCCAGTGCCTGTCGTAGTGTCTGACCACCTCGTTAAAGGCCGAAATGATGATATCACTGGGATGGCGGATATAGGCAATTGTGCGAACGTCGTGGCCCTCGAGCAACGACAGAAACAGATCAAGATCGATGTTGTGGTCACACAGCATTTCCGAGCTTATCAGTAGCGTCCGTTCTCCTGCCTCTTCCAGCGTTTTCGCCAGTCGGTCGGGACCGTAGTCCTCTGAATCGGGCAGGAACGCTGCTGCCAACGGATTGTGGTTCGGCCAGTCGGTGCTGGTCGGTTTGTAAAAGACGCCGCGTTCTGAGAGCAGTGCGGCGTTCTGGTGCAGAAACGACTGCAACGCACTCGTCCCCGTCTTGTGGACGCCGATATGGAGAATGACCCGCATGGCTTGGTAAACCGCGATTCCGTCATCGCGGCAACCCCCACCATCGACTAAAAATCCGGCTGCATCAGCACCGACACTTGGAACGGGTCGAGTATCGATCGATCATGTCCTACGATTTTCCAACCGTCTCCACCCAAAAAGTCTATCTCGCACGAGATGTCGCCATATGTTTCACCTTCGACGCCATTATGAGGAAGATAGGCAAATCCGTTGAGGCGGTGGTTCGACTGCATTTGTGGGGCGATGGAAGTCTTTCGCATCCCATCGATGAACGGCCAAAATTCGATAGGCCGAATGGTGGCCACGAACAGCCCGCCAGGCTTGACGTGTTTACGAACTGCCGCGAGGCAGGCTTTCGCGGTTGACGGCGCAAGATGTGTGAAGACCGAGAAGGCAAAGATCAAATCGAATTTTTGATCATCGACTGGTAGATCAGAAGGCATCCGCTCCGATAATGCAAACTTACCAGGCAATCTTGCCTCTCGACACAGATTGAGAGATTTGTCCCAAGCGTCGACTCCCCATATCCTGGATGGATCGCTGTAGTAGTACATCATGCGCAAGATGCGCCCGTAGCCGCACCCAAAGTCGAGGATATCAGAGCCCGCCAGCGTCTTTTTCGTATGTCGGGTGTAATTGTTTTCAAGTTGGCGGGCAAACGACGCGGTTTGCCGGTACAGATCGAGACCGGATGACCCAGTCCAGGTCTTCTGGACTTCGTCGCTCGCCATCGCAGGCAGAAGACGTGACAAGCTGGGATAGTCCTTGTTCGGCAAGGAAATCATAAAGAGGCCGAAGTCGTCCAGGCTCATTCGGCGTAGGAAAACGAGAGCCTCTTCAACGGTGCCTCCGTCAGCAACCGAACGTTCCGCAGCTTTCAGGTGTGGGATGGCTAAGGAAAACATGTGAATATTCTTGCTCTTTCTGGCGGTATTTGAGGTTGCGTGACCGCGTAACGTCCGCCGGATGATGGTCAACCAATCTACAGTCAAAAGAATCCCCACAAATACTAGCCAGACGGGACGTCAAAAGCACGGGCACTGTTCCGTCGCCGATTTCCGGCAGTACTTGAAAAGAAAGGGTCCATTAAGCTGACCGGGGACGGCTGAAGCGAGTCCCCAATGCCATGCCGGGCCGCTCGATATACCGATAGCTCAATAACGATAATGGTATCAACACCGCAAGGGTCGCTATCACTGAGGCAAGGAACGGCAGGGATGCGCCACCGAAAGATGCGTAGATTGCACGGTACAGACCCAAGCGATCCAGCATGACGATGACGATCGGATGCCAGAGGTAGACACTGAAACTGGCGTTACCGAGCAGCTTCGCGACCGGGTTCACGAACCACTTTTGCGGATACAGGGAAACTCCCACGACCGCGCCCGCCAACGTCACTGCCCAGACGGCTTTGACGCCGGAACTGCCGCTTGGCCCAAGGATTGTCCCGAGGAATATTGCGATCTGGTTCGCAAAACAGATCAGGCTAATGATCGTCACAAAGCTGGCGGCGAAGATTATTCGGCCGATCTTAGGCGACGTGCGACAAAGCCGCAGCCATACAAAATAGCCCGCTATCCCTGCGGCGAAGTAGCAAAGGTGGGCCATCAGAGAGAGTTGTCCGAAGAGCGCCAATGCCCCTTCCGTTGCCTGGAATGCCAAAGCCCAGTTTGCCGCCAAAAAAACTGTAATGGCAAAAAGCACCAGTGATCGTGCAAGCCCGGTGATGGCGAAAACCAGCAGCGGCAGGATGGCATAGAACGCCATTTCGACGCCGATCGACCATGAGGCCATAACGATGCCGCTGACATGCTGTGGAATGAAATTGAAGACGAACAGCACCGAACTGATAACTTGGGACAACGGGAACGGGCTTCCCCCAAGCATCAGGAAAAGGAAATAGAAAAAAACTATCATGAAATAAAACAGCGGTGCGATACGAAAAAAGCGCCTGAGATAGAATTCGCGCAATTCGGATCGCGATCCAATCCGGCCGGCGTAGCCAACGAACAAACCGAACGCACTGACGATGTAGAATAGCGGCACCCCGAAACCGAAATGCGTTGGGATAAAAGACAGATAGGTCGGTGTCTGCAGCTTTGGCAGCGCAATCAGGTGGAAAAGCATGATCGCCAGCGCGGCATAGCAACGCATCGCCAAAAGCCCCGGCAAGTCGATTCGCGCCCGAGCCGTCTCTGCAGCCTGCCCTCTAAGTACCTCGACGTTCATTCGATCTCCGATCGCTCGCGGGTCGCTTCTAGCTGCGAGAGCCAGAATCTGCAACCGGAACGATCAAAGCCTATTCCTAGCCATAGGAATTTACCATTGACAGCCACTCTTGCCACTCGTCGTCCGAGAGCTCTAAGACGGCGTCTCAAGCGCGACTTACCGGGATATGCCAGATGTGGCGGGTCGCTACCCAGAACATTTTTAGAGCGATGATGCGCGAGCGACACGCCTTAGCTTGTTTTTTCTTGTACTTTTTCTTAGAAAGAATAAGGCCACGCGGTGGCGTCCCGGATTTGCTATATCCAAGTGCGGAAATTTCACAGTAGAACGTATATGTATTATGGAATACTTAGAAGTTTTTAGATATGTCTGATATCAATTCGGGAAATCCGGAAATCCGGGCGTTCCCATGCCCATGATACCACCCGTCACGCATCTTCAGCTGCAGGAACACCGAGTTTCAGTTGGCAAATGACTGCGCCAAAAAATCTCTTCAATTCAGATCGTATTGACTTCGAGCGCTTAACAAAGCAAGGAGCGAACGGCCTCAGGGTGTTCGGTAGGGTGAGGAATTGGCAGAGCTTCGCAGTCGCTTAGATACGATCGGTACGCTAGCTATCGTCGCAGGATACGTGATTATGGCAGGCGCTATGCCTGTCACCCTTCTGATGTATCAGGGCTATGACGACGGCCTTTTCATCAGGCTTGCCAAAAACATTGCGCAAGGTGCTTGGCTTGGACCGTATGATCAGCTGACCCTCGTCAAGGGACCTGGATACCCAATATTCCTTGCCTTAAACAACATCACCGGATTCCCAATTAATATCACTGAGGTCGCACTATACGGCTTCGCCTGCCTACTCTTCTCCCGCGTCGTGTCCGCGATCTTCGACAGTCGGCGATGGGTCTATTATTTTACGCTAGTCACAATGCTGACATGCCCAAGCATGTATTTGTATAAGGACCGTGTAACACGTGAGCTTTTCTACTCGTCGATAACTCTTATATTGATATCGCTGTGGATAAACATATTTATATGCAATCGCTCTACGTTTAATAAAAGAACAGCGTTTGTAGCCGGTGGCCTTCTATTCCTATTTTGGATTACGCGGGAGGAGGCAATTTGGATTGTGCCCACTTTGCTGCTGATTGCCGTATCTCCGGCAATTCGCTCAAACGCTCCTAGTTGGCGAAAAATTCTGGGGCCAGCATCAGCAAATGTTGCCGTGATCCTGTTGTCGACCGCAGTCTGTACGGGCGTCATCGCGTCGATCAATCTCGCGAAGTATGGGTCGACCACAATCTTGGAGATGACTAGCTCTGATTTTCAGAGTGCCATGCGGCAATTGCAGCGCGTCGGCGCACCATACAACAGAGCTTATGTGCCTGTCCCAAAGGAAGCGCGCTCCCAGATATATGCAGTTAGTCCCAGCTTTGCGAGCTTAAGGAACTATCTTGAGAGCCCACCAAATGCCGCAACCTGTAACCTGCTCCCGACAACATGTGGGGACATAGCTGGTGGATGGTTTATGTGGGCCTTCCGCGACGCCGCCGCCAGGGCCGGATATCACCGATCGCCCGTTACTGCGGCCCAATTTTACGACAGCGTAGCTCGCGAGGTTTCAGCGGGATGCAGCAATGCCAAGTTGGCCTGTGCATCGTACTCATTACCTTTAATCCCGCATATTACCCGCGAGCAGTGGGAACTGGTTCCGGATCGGGTCAGCAGAACCATAGGCATAATCGACTATGCCGCGCCATTTGCGATTGAACCCCCTCCAAGTGTGGCTCATTCCGATGACGCTATGGCTTTGTCGATACTAAATGACCCGCCGTTGGTAGCGCCGGATGGATCTATACATTTGTCCGCCACGCGAATACTCATCTATAGTCTGTGGAAAAAGATTATTTACGCATCTGCTTATGTGATGAAGTTTGCCATACCTGTGGCCGGCGTAGCGTTCGTCGCTAGCTTCATTATTGGCAAGCGAAGATTCCACGATCCTGTAAATTACATTGTTGTTTCATTGATCTTGGGGATTTTTGCCCGCAGCGTGATACTGATACTTATCGACATTTCGTCGTTTCCAGCAATTTATTACCCCCGATTCGGTCTTACGAGCCTTCTTGTCTCCGCAGCTACCGTGTTGAGCCTCGTGCAAGTGATGGTTATAATCCTCAACAAAAGGCCGATGTCATTTCCCTCTGCAATCGAGAGCGCTCCAACTCGATGACCTCTGCACCTGATCTGATACGACGCCTATGCGCGTTTGGGGCCATTGGCCTGGGCTCAGCGCTTGGATATATTGTTGTCAGTACGGCCCTGGTGCATCTGGGATACCGCCCTTGGATCGTAAGCCCTTTGGTATATGGAGCATGCATACCCTTTGCCTATCTGGGTCAACGCAACCTGACGTTCAGGTCGAAGTCCGACCATTCGTCGTCGCTGCCCAAATATCTGGCCATTCAGTTTGTGGGTCTCGCACTCGCAACGGCCATACCTGCTGTCGTTTCAGGGAACGTCCCGCCGGCCGTCTTGTTCATGATTGTCACGGGCTTGGTCGCAGCTACCAACTACATTCTTCTGGCCCGATGGGCTTTCCCCACAAAATCGTGAGATCGTATGACCGTCGCCAAGGAAGTCCTCAACTCAGTCCACTCCAAGGCAGTCTTCGGCAGACGAATTAGAGTGCTTGCCAGACACATCGCCAGTCATTTGGAAGCGGGGTCGGTGCTGGACGTTGGCTGTGGTGATGGAACGCTTGCAAAGTCCATCATGGAGATCAAACCCACTGTCCAAATCAAGGGTATCGACGTGTTCTTGCGACCGTCAGTAGCCATCCCCGCGACGATCTATGATGGCGTTTCAATACCCTTTCCGGACAATTCAGTTGACTGGGTTACAATCGTCGATGTGCTTCATCATACCGACGATCCTTCGATCGTAATCGCTGAATGTGCACGAGTAGCAAGGCGAGGTGTAGTGATCAAAGACCACTTGCGCGACGGGTTTTTGGCTAACCAGACCTTGCGCTTCATGGACTGGGTAGGAAACCGCGGCCACGATGTGCGCCTGCCATATAATTATCTGTCATCAGGTGATTGGGGCCTCACCTTCAGGAATTTGGGGCTAGTGACCGTCAAAGCGAATAGAAGCCTCGGTATATATCCACCCCCGTTCACATATCTGTTTGACCGTGGGTTGCACTTTGTTGCAACTGTCGCAAAGCGACCGACCCGGTCATAGGTCGCCGTCCCGAACGCGATCAGATCTGCATCTCGTCGGGCTGGATTTTCCACAATTCGTAAGGCTTGAGAATGAAAGAACATCTTTCGAACCTTTCCCATTCAGGGTCGCAAAACGGAATCGAACTCACGATCCTAATGCCATGCCTGAATGAGGCCGAGACCCTCGCGATCTGCATCGACAAGGCCAGGCAATTCCTCGATCGCGCCTCCATTGTCGGTGAAGTCCTTATCGCTGACAACGGCAGCACGGATGGCTCAATCCAGATCGCCGAGTCGCACGGAGCACGAGTGGTTCACGTCCCGACCCGTGGGTATGGCGCTGCGATTCTGCACGGGATCAACAATGCCCTTGGCGATTTTGTAATCGTGGGTGACTCCGACGATAGCTACGACTTCAGTCGGCTTGACCTGTTCGTCGCCGAGTTGCGTGCGGGCTATGATCTTGTCATGGGCAACAGATTCCTGGGCGGCATCGAACCCGGCGCCATGCCCTTTCTTCACCGCTACCTTGGAAATCCAGTTCTCTCGTTCCTGGGACGGCTGTTCTTCTCCTCTGGTATCCGTGACTTCCACTGTGGCCTGCGCGGCTTCCGTCGGACCGCGATACAAGAGCTCGGGCTGAAGGCGACTGGCATGGAGTTCGCCAGTGAAATGATCGTCCGCGCCTCCTTGAGGCGACTACGGGTGACGGAGGTTCCGACGACACTTTCTCCAGACGGGCGGTCTAGGCCGCCTCATTTGCGCACATGGCGGGACGGCTGGCGTCACCTGCGCTACTTGTTGCTGAACAGTCCCAAATGGCTTTTCATCTACCCCGGCGCAGCCATCCTTGCGTTCGGATCTCTCTTGGCGGGGATTCTTGTGCAAGGCCCGGTGCATATCCTTCCGAACGTTACGATCGACACGCACAGTCTGATCGTGGGTTGCATGGCGATGCTGGTCGGGTCTTCGTGCATGTCCTTCGGATTGATCGCCCGATCTTTTGCGATGGAGCGCGGATTCCTGCCGGTGAACCCACGTGTGGCTCGAATCAAAGCGGCGGTGTCGCTCGAGAGAATGCTGTTGTTCTCGGGAGTGCTGATCCTCATCGGCTCCGTCGGTCTGGGTTATGCAGTCTGGACCTGGGCGGCCGCCAATTTCGGCCCGCTTACCTACAACAGCATGGTGCGCATGTTGACGGTGTCATGCACGCTCGTCGCCCTTGGTCTGCAGTTCGCCTTTACCGCCTTTCTCTGGGCACTTATCGATATCGAGGCGTGACTTTTGCCCAAGCCGAATAGCCAATACAGTGTCGCCTGTAGGATCGATGGATGCTCGATTCTGCAGCAAACGGGGCTAAGATTTGTTCAGGCCAATCTTGTCCTGGTCGGTGCGTCGGCGTAGTGTACGCCTCCGGCGAGGGCCGCCTTGCGGGAGCATGGCATGGTAGCGAGGCTGCGCTCTTAAGGTCGTCCTTACGAGCGTAGTTAGCAGCACAGCATGAGC
>NZ_JAMYKV010000014.1:0-132349 GCF_040317535.1 Mesorhizobium sp. M1409 | reverse complement strand
CAAAGCATCCTCCAAAGAATCAGATGCTCTCGACAGATTCAGCTCCTAAACCCCTTGTCACGCGTTAACTCACCCGATTGCCCTGGGTCGCGTCCCAGAGCCTCTCTCCGAACCGTTGCGCCGGTGCTATGGTGTGCCTGCATGATCAGACAGCAGGGATATGAGGCATGCCCGAAGTCACCCGCCGTACACTTCTTGCGTTCACCGCCGTGGCCTCGGTCATTGAACCGACGTTTGCTGAAGGGGAAGATGCCTCACCCGAATTGCGGGCGCTGATCGGAGCCCATGAAGCCACCTATGTCGGGCTTCTCAGGGTTGTTCATCAAGCGGGCAGTAGCAGCCACGAACGCAAGACGGCAGACCGGATTGAACAGGAAGCATTGCTGGCCATCTGCTCCTATCCTGCGATCAGCCGAGGCGACCGCCGGGCCAAGGCCGATTACCTGTTGACCGCCGAGGCTCGGGGTGAACTCGACCTGGAAGAGCACATGCAGGCCATCCTGCACTCGATGAAGCGCTGATCGCGGCTCGACCGGCGCATCTCCACAACCAGACATCGCCGACTTTGCCACCATGGCGACAAGCGGGTCGGGCACGCCGTTAAGTTATCGACATCTTGATCGGAAGGCCTGCGCCAAACTGATGAACATTGTTTGGCGAAGGCAAACTGCGTGCGAGCAATCCGGGGGCCTGCACGTTAATCCCCAAATCTGAATTAGAGCGGTATTTGAGGAAGATAACCTGATCAATGAGGCAGCGTTCACTGCGGCCGCAAATCGACTGCCGTACGGATTTTGGTGGGCGATGCAGGGATTGAACCTGCGACCCCACCCGTGTGAAGGGTGTGCTCTCCCGCTGAGCTAATCGCCCGCTCGTTGCCCGAAGGCCAAGCGAGCCGCGATATAAGGGAGGCGGGTGCGGGAAGTCAAGGCGGTGTCCGGCATTCCGGTGAGGATCGATTTATGGCCCCCTCGGCCCTGTCTCCGACAAGACGCCGGTCGCTTCCCCAAGGCAATTGCATATGGATTCTTGCGAAGAAGAACCCCCGCCCTAACCCCTCCCCACAAGGGGGAGGGAAGCTGCCGCGCGCTCTTCATCTTTGCGGTCAAAACGTCGGCAATTTTGCTGAGATCAGCGCCGACGGGATCTCCCTCCCCCTTGTGGGGAGGGGTTAGGGGTGGGGGTATTCGTAGGGCGCACGCCTTTGCCCCTTTGCGATTGCCTTGGCCGCTTCCCCCTCACTGTCCGGCGGCGGCAATCAGCCTCTGCGCCAGATCAAGCGTCAGCGCGTCGAAATGCGAGATCACCGCCGAGGGCTCGAATTCGCGCACGTGGCGGTCGGTGTAGCCGAAATCGACCGCCACCACCGGAATGCCGGCGGCTTTTGCGGTGTCGATGTCGGTTTGCGAATCGCCGACCATCAGCGCGCGATGCGGGTCGCCGCCGGCGAGCTTGATGGTCTCGATCAAATGACGCGGGTCGGGCTTGCGGAAGGCGAACGTGTCCTGTCCGGCGATCGCCGCGAAATGCCTGGTCAGGCCGAGCGCCTCGATCAAAGCCAGCGAGTTGGCTTCGTATTTGTTGGTGCAGATGGCCAGGAGATAGCCGGCGTTCTCGAAGCGCGCGATCGCCTCGATGACGCCGGGATAGGGGCGCGACTTGCCGGGGATGTTGATCGTGTAGTGGTCGAGGAAGAGTTTCAGCAGCCGGTCGTGCTCCTCGACATCAAGCGATCGCTGATGGGCCGCATGCGCGCGTTCGATCATCACGCGGCCGCCATGGCCGACAAAACGCCTGAAGCCGGCTTCGTCGACCGCCGCGATGTCGCTGGCGGCAAGGCTGTGGTTCAGGCTGTCGAGCAGGTCCGGCGCCGTATCGATCAGCGTACCGTCGAGGTCGAACACGATGATCGGGCGGGTCATGGTCTGTCCTGGGCCAAGTTTGTGCAATGGGCAGGCGATAGCGGCTGCGGCGCGTCAAGGCAAGGTCACCTGAGCCAGCTCGTTCAGGCAGCCCCATCGGGCTGGGCATACGAGGCGCGCCAGAAATGGAAAACCCGCCACGGCGGCGGGTTGTCGGCGCAAATCAGCACCATGGGCAAATATGTAGCACGCCTGCCGTCACCGGGTCAACGAGACAGAGGAAATAATTCCTATTGCGTGTCACCCGTGCATCGCCCACTGGCAGCGCATCCACAACATCGATGGGATGTCGCGTGTCACCCAGGGGACGCAGCGGCCAGGGGCTTTGACCAGACCGGCAAAGATGCTACGAGCCCGAAACGTCAGGTTTCGGGGCAGCAAGCGGCATGGATGCAAGGCAATTGAAGGTCGAAGCCGCACGGGCGGCACTTGCCCATGTGAGCGACGGCATGCGGCTCGGGATCGGCACCGGCACCACGGCGGAAGAGTTCGTGCGGCTGCTTTCCGACAAGGTTGCCACCGGCATGACCGTCATCGGTGTGCCGACTTCGGAGCGCACCGCGTTGCTCTGCCGCGAGCTCGGCGTGCCGCTGTCGACGCTGGAGGAAACGCCCGAGCTCGATCTCACCATCGACGGTGCCGACGAAGTCGACCCGGAGCTGACCTTGATCAAGGGCGGCGGCGGCGCACTGCTGCGCGAGAAGATCGTCGCCGCGGCGTCCCAGCGCATGATCGTCATCGCCGACCGGTCGAAGATGGTCGCCACACTCGGCCGTTTTCCCCTGCCGATCGAAGTCAACCCGTTCGGGCTGCGCGCAACCGAAATCGCGATTGGCGCGGCGGCTGAAAAGCTCGGCCTTTCCGGTCCGGTCATATTGAGGATGACGAGGGGGCAGGCTTTTGTTACAGACGGCGGCCATTTTATCCTCGATGCATCTTTTGGCCGCATTCCGGATACAAGAGCGCTTTCGAATGCTCTCCACGCCATTCCGGGCGTGGTCGAGCACGGTCTTTTCATCGGGCTGGCGTCAGCGGCCATCATAGCCGGCGGCGACGGTATCCAAACCGTCCATGCCGCCCGAAAACCAGGGAGTTCTACCGATCATGACGTTGCATAACCGGGTTCGCAGCCTTTCCGTCCTTCTGGCCGCCGCCGCCGTTTTCGCCTTCTCTTCGCCGGCGTTTTCCCAGGATGTCACGGAATCGCACCTGAAGGCCGCCCGCGCGGCGGTGGCGGCGATCCACGCGACCGACCCGTTCGACAACATCCTGCCGCAGGCGGCAGCCGCGCTCGAGTCGCAGCTCATCCAGAAGAACCCGGACATGCAGGAGCTGATCGGCAAGACCATCAGCGAGAAGGCGCTGGCGCTGGCTTCGCGCCGCGCCGACCTCGAGAAGGAAGCAGCGCTCGCCTACGCAAAAGTGTTCTCCGAAAAGGAACTGACCGATATCGCCGCCTTCTACAATTCCGATTCGGGCAAGAAGCTGCTCGACAGCGGCCCGACGGTGACCCGCGACCTGGTCAAGGCCGCCGACATCTGGCAGAACGGCCTCGGCCGCGATCTCGCGCAGCAGGTCGGCGAAACGCTGGCCGCCGCCGCCAAGGCAAAGGCACCGGCAGCGCCAGCCGCCCCGGCGGATGGCGCCGCGCCCGCGGACAACAACTGATCCCGCATTTCAAAACGGCCTTGCGGCCATCCCGAAGCCCGGCTTGTCCGGGCTTTTCTTTTGACGCTTTGCAGCCTACCTGTCTCTCAATTTTCTGAAGCTCAAGGAGCCGTCATGGCCGGTTATGACTACGATCTTTTCGTCATCGGCGGCGGCTCCGGCGGGGTGCGGGCGGCGCGCGTGGCGGCCGCACTCGGCAAGCGCGTCGGCATCGCCGAGGAATACCGCTATGGCGGCACCTGCGTTATCAGGGGCTGCGTGCCGAAAAAGCTCTACGTCTATGCCTCGCAATTTCCGGAGCATTTCGCCGACGCGGCCGGCTATGGCTGGACGGTGCCGGAAGCCAGTTTCGACTGGCAGACGCTGGTCGCCAACAAGGATCGCGAGATCAGCCGGCTGGAGGCGATCTACCAGAGAAACGTCGAGGGCGCCGGCGGTGACGCCTTTCACTCGCGCGCCATGATAGTCGATCCGCATGTTGTGCATCTTCTCGGCGAGGATCGCACCGTCACCGCCGACCAGATCCTGATCGCGACCGGCGGCCGACCGGCGCCGCATCCGGCGCTGCCCGGCCACGAACATTGCATCTTTTCCAATGAGGCCTTCGACCTCAAGGAGCTGCCCAAGGCGATCATGATCGAGGGCGGCGGCTACATCGCCGTCGAGTTCGCCAACATCTTCCACGGTCTCGGCGTCGACACCACGCTGGTCTATCGCGGCAAGGAGATCCTCAGCCGTTTCGACATGGACCTGCGGCGCATGCTGCACGAGACGATGGAAAAGAAGGGGATAAAAATCCTCTGCCATTCCGTGTCCGAATTGGTGCGCAAGCGGCCGGACGGCCGGCTCGACGCAGTTCTCATCAGCGGCAAGGTGCTGACGGTCGACCAGGTGATGCTGGCCATCGGCCGCGTCCCCAACACCGAGAATATGGGCCTGGAAGGCATCGGCATGGAGATGACCAAGACCGGCGCGATCGCCGTAGACAAATACTCGCGCACCAACATCGACAACATCTGGGCGATCGGCGACGTCACCAACCGCGTACAACTGACGCCGGTGGCGATCCACGAGGCGATGTGTTTCATCGAGACCGCCTTCAAGGGAAATCCGACCGCGCCCGACCATGAGACGATCGCCACGGCGGTCTTTTCGCAGCCGGAGATCGGCACCGTCGGCCTGTCGGAGGACGATGCCGTCAAACGCTTCCCCGACATCGAAATCTACCGCGCCACGTTCCGGCCGATGCGGCACACGCTGTCCGGACGCGACGAGAAGATGCTGATGAAGCTGGTGGTCGATGGCGCGTCGAAGAAAGTGCTCGGCGCCCACATATTGGGGCCGGATGCCGGCGAGATGGCGCAGCTTCTCGCCATCCCGCTGAAGGCCGGCCTGACCAAGGATGATTTCGACCGCACGATGGCGGTGCACCCGACAGCGGCGGAAGAACTGGTCACCATGTACAAGCCGACCTATCGCGTGAAGGACGGCGAGCGGGTGGATTGACGGGCAAAACCCGCAGCAGTCGCATTTAGGAACGCCATGCTGGCGCCCTACGAATACCCCCACCCCTAACCCTCCCCACAAGGGGGAGGGAGACTTCCGTAGGTGCCGATCCTTGGCATGTCGCTTGCGTCTCAGCTTCAAGAGAGCGCGGCAGCGTTCCCTCCCCCTTGTGGGGAGGGTTAGGGTGGGGGTCCTCTCCGCAACAATCCTTGTGCGATTGTCGTTGTCCAACACTGGCTGCTACAGCAGCGTGCCGCGCAGGATCACCAGCGCCACCGAGAAATAGATCACCAGCCCGGTGACATCGACCAGCGTGGCGACGAACGGAGCCGATGCGCTGGCCGGATCGAAGCCGATGCGCTTCAAGGCGAACGGCAGCATCGATCCCGACAGCGAGCCGAAGGTGACGATACCGACCAGTGCCGTGCCGACCATGGTGGCGATCAGCGGCCAATGCGGGCCATCTGTGATCGACGGCAGCGGCAAATCACGGCCGGCTGCGGGTCGCAGCGTCGTTACTTCTGCTTCAGCCGGCGCGAGAAACGCAGCCATTTGTCCTCGACCGGCCTCGGCTGCGCAAGAATGGTGGTGAGCTCGACGGGCAGGGTCGGAACCAGCGGCTTCTTGGTAGCGACACCGTCGGCGATGGCGACGATGCTGTGATAGAATTCGCTGCCGGTCATCGACCGCGGCGCCACCGCCTCGTGCATGACGCTGATCACCGTGACATCGGGGCAGTTGTCCTTGATGGCCTGGTGGAAGGCAACCTTGCCATCGGGGTCGAGCGCGCCGGTGGCTTCGTCGAGGAACAGCAGCCCCGGCTGCTGCAGCACGATGCGGGCCACCACCAGCTTCTGTTTCTGGCCGCCCGACAGGACCTGATCCCAGCTTTTGCCTTCGCGGCTTTCGTCGGTCATGTGCTCGATAAAGTCGCCAAGGCCGGCCTTGTGCAGCGCCGACGCGACCTGCGCATCACCATGGTCGTGCTCCGAGCCGGGCAGGCAGACCAGCTGTTTCAGCGACACCGGCTGCAGCTTGACCTCCTGGGCGGCAAAGAAACTCTTGACGCCTTCCGGGAAGACGATGGTGCCGCGGCCGTAGGGCCACAGGCCGTTGATGGCCTTGATCAGCGAGGTCTTGCCGCAACCGGATTCGCCTTTCAGGAACGTCCATTCGCCGCGCCGGAAGCGCAAATTGGCGGCGCTGAGGAAGGGCGTGGCATCCTCGCCCTGATGGGCCAGTTCGAGTTTCTGGATGGTAAGGCCGAACACCGGGTTCTGGCTGGCATAGTTGAAGTCGGAGCGACCGGTCTGGCTGTAGAACTCCTGCGGATGCTGGACGTTCTCGATCGCATTCGCCAGCTCGGTGACACGCTGGCTGTTGGCGCGCAGCGTGGCGATGTTCGGCATGACGTGGATGAACCAGGAGCATTGACTGATCAGCGAATTGACCAGCTCGGAGCCGGTTATGTAGCCCTTGAGATCGAAACCGTTGTGGATGAACGGCACCAGGCCAGGTCCATAGGCGACAATGCGGGCACCAATGAAATTGTAGATCAGCTCGAACGAATTGTAGCCTGTATTGACGATATTCAGCCGCGCCCAAGTGCGGTCGATGTCGACATAAAGTCGACTGTGCATCGTCTTCTGCACATCCTCGCCTTGCGAGGCCGCGACATGAAAGCTGCGACGCAGGAAAGTGGTCAGCTCGCCACGATAGCTGCCTTCGGATTGCTGCATCCTGACATTGAGCCGTTCCAGCAGACGACCCAGTTTGACCGCGATCCAAGTGTTAAGCGGCACGTAGGTGGCGACCGCCAGGAAAGCCAGAACCGCGCTGCCGTAGCTGCCGAGGAATTCCAGCCCTTTCACCTCCGCCGAGTTTTCAAGCAATTTCTGGCCGACGAAATAAAGCGATGTGGCAACACCCAGGACGCCCATGGCAAGGCCAATGGCGCCGCCGGTCATGTCCTTGATCGATTCCTGGACGCGCTGATCGATGTTGTCGGGAGCGGCATTGCCGGACGAGCCATGCTGGGCGTGGAAATGCGTATGATTGGTGTCGAGCAGCGCTTCGTTGAAGCGGCTGTCCAGCCAGCCGCGCCATTTGCGATGCAACGTCGCTGAGACGAGGCTGCGTATGCCGGTGAAACCCGCATCCTTGAGCACGACCAGCAACACCAAGATGCCGGCATTGACCAGCAGCGAGCGAAGCGGCGTGGTGTTGGCGGCGTCGTGGAAGAAGGCGATCGAGTTGACCAGCTCGCCGGAGGCTTCTGCAAACCAGACACCGGCCTTGCTGGACAGCGCCGTGAGCAGCGCGATCACCAGCGTCAGGGTCCAGGCTTCCTTCCAGCGGTCCGAGACCCAGTAGGCCCGCATCAGGCCCCAGAAGCTGCGCATCGACGATACCGGCGTCAGAAGCGATTGCCCTGCGGCATCGCGAGGTGTTTTTTCCGGTACTGACTCTTGCGATGGTCTACCGACCCGAATCACGATCCCGCCCAAACCTTTTTTCTTTTGTTACGGATGGTAACACCAATTGATCATTTTCCATTAATTTAAAACCCGGCCGACCAGATTGCCTCGCCAGCCGTTGCCATGAGGCAACAGATTACATGCGGAAATATGGCGGCAACGGCCGGCAAAAATCAGGATATCGTTATTAATTTCAAATGCTTGATCTACAGAGTCATGCCATTGGCGCAGCTTCCCCTAGGGAAGGCATTCACACGGTTTTGTGAACTCGAAATCATACGGACCGATCGATTTTCTCACCGCGGGCTGACCCGAGCACCCGAAAATTTGCCGCTGATGATCTCGCCGGGCATGCGGTCATCATCCTTGCCTGAGGCAGGAAGTGACCGGAAATCGTCCGAGAGGCGCGGTCCGTCTTGTCGAGTCAGCTGGGGAACTGCATTTGACAAATCATCCGTTCGGGATTGAACCTTGCCGGGCATTGTCGACACTCATGCATGTCCCGTTCTCCGACAAGGAAGTTCCAATGCTTGCACGCGTGGCCGCAATCCTGTCCCTCTTCGCCGGGCTGCCTCTCTTCGCCTGGGTATCTCCGGCGCATGCCGCCTCGCAGAGCATCCCGGCAAGCGCCGAAGGCCAGATCGAGTTCAACACGCCGTCCGGCAACATCGGCTGCATCTACACGGCGAAAGGCGGCACCAGCACCTATCAGCCGCAGGATGGCGGCCCGGAGCTAAGCTGCTCGCGAGTCGAGCCGAGCTATGTCACCATCATCCTCGGTCCGAACGGGCCGGCCACGCTGATCAAGAACCCGGGCGAGCAGGGTTGCTGCGGCGTTGTCACCAAGCTTGGCTACGGCAACAGTTGGAGCGCGGGGCCGTTCTCGTGCCAATCGTCAGCCAAGGGACTGACCTGCACGGCCACGAACGGCCATGGCTTTTTTATCAGCAAGGCCAAGGTGACGGTGAAGTAAGACTTGCTCTTGTCGGGAAAGGAGAGGGCGGCCGGCCTCAGCCGACCTTTTCCAATTCGCCACGCGCCTTGGCAGCCGCCACCTGACGAATGGCATCGGCCAGGGTATCGGCATCCTGTGCGCCCATGACCGCGTATTTGTCTTCGAGCAGGAAACACGGCACGCCTGTTATGCCCATGCGCGACGCGGTGGCGATCTCGCTGCGAACCGCCTCGACATCGGCGTCGGTCGGCAAAAGCGCGGCAACAACGGACGCGTCCATGCCGGCCTCGCGCGCGGCTTCGGTCAACACGGCATGGTCGCCGATGTTGGCGCCTTCCTCGAAATTCAGCTGGAACAGCCGGCGTACAAGCCTGTTCTGCACAGCCTCGCCGGCGGCACCGGCCCAGCGGATCAGGCGGTGCGCATCCAATGTGTTAGGCGCCACCTTGATGGCGTCGAAGGCGAAGGAGATGCCTTCGGCTTCGCCGAGCGGCTCGATGCGGGCATGAATCTCGCGGATACGGTCGTCGCTGCCGAATTTGGCCAGCATGTATTCGTGGCGATCCTTGCCTTGCGGCGGAATGGTCGGATCGAGCTGGAACGGCCGCCAGCGAATATTCACGTCGACATCGCCGCCGACAGCGGCGACTGCCTTGTCGAGCCGCTTCTGACCGATGAAGCACCATGGGCAGACGACGTCGGACACCACATCGACGGTGATGGCGTTCGGTTCGCTCATCTCGTTCTCCTGACTTTTCAGTTCGGCTTGCGCCACCAGGTCGGCAGTTGATACCCAAATATGGGCGTCTTTCGCGGATGTTCCAGGTAGTTCCAGTAGGCGATCCATTGCTGCGTGTTGTGCTGCATCGGCACCATGTAGTTGCCGGAGATCAGCAGCCGGTCGAGAACGCGAACGGCGGCGACATAATCCTCCTTCGAGCGGGCGCGCAGCATCGCCTCGATTGTCGCGTCCACCGCCGGATCGGCGACGCCGGCAAGATTGAACGAGCCTTCCGTCCTGGCAGCGGCCGAGCTCCAACGCCCGGTCTGTTCGATGCCGGGCGACAGCGAGTTGTTGAAGCCGCTCGATCCGACCAGGACCTCGAAATCGAAGCGCTGTTTGCGCGACTGGATCTGATCGCCATCGAGGCTGCGAATGGTGATATTTATGCCAATCTTCTCCAGCGTACGCTGGTAGATGCCGGCAAGGCGCTCCTCGTCCTGCGAGGCGGTCAGGATCTCGAAACCGAAAGGTTTTCCCTCGGCATCGAGCATTGTCCCGTCCTGAACGTGATAACCGGCGCTTTTCAAGAGATCGAAGGCCGCCTTAAGCACCCGGCGGTCCTGGCCGGATCCGTCAGTCACCGGTGGGCGGTAAGAGCCGTCCATGACATCGGCCGGCACGCGGCCGGGGTAGGGCGCCAGAAGCGCCTTCTCCCTGTCGTCGGCCGGATGGCCGAGCGCGGAAAGCTCCGAATTCTGCCAGTAACTCATCGTGCGCGTGTATTTGCCGCCGAACAGGTTCTTGTTGGCCCATTCGAAGTCGTAGAGCATGCCGAGCGCGCGCCGCACGACCGGGTTGGCGAATTTCCGCAGCCTCGTGTTGAACAGGAAACCGGTCACCACGGGCGGAATGCCGGTGTCGAAGGTTTCGGCGACCACGTCGCCCTGGTGGAACGCGGGAAAATCGAGATCGCGCTCGCGCTTTACCGGATCGCCGTCGTCGTCGATGGCGCAAAGGCCTTTCTTGAACGCTTCGAGCTTGGCGTTGGCGTTGAGGAAATACTCTATGGTGATCTGGTCGTAATTGTCGAAACCGCGCTTGGCGGGGACATCCTTGCCCCAGTAATCCGGGTTGCGCTTGAAGACGATGCGCTGGCCGGGCTGCACCTGCGCGATCGTATAGGGACCACTGCCGATAACCGGCCTCAGCGTCGTCTTGTCGAAGGTTTCCTTGGCGAAGGCGTGCTTCGGGATGATCGGCGTCAGCGCGATGATCAGCGGGAATTCGCGATCGGCCTTGTCGTTGAAGGTGAAACGCACGCCGTGGTCGCCGGTCTTTTCGAGCTTGGCGACCCTAGCCATGCGGTCGCTGTAGGGCGGGCGGCCTTTCTCCGTAAAGACGTCATAGCTGAACAGCACGTCCTCGGGCGTCACCGGCTCACCGTCGGACCATTTGGCCTTCGGGTTGAGGTGGAACTCGATACTTTTGCGCTCCTGGTCCATGTCGGCGCTATCGGCCAGCAGCCCGTAGAGCGTGAAAGCCTCGTCGGCATTGCGCTGCATCAACGGCTCGAAGACCAGATTGCCGAAGATCGTGTCCATCATGCCGCGCGCCGTCGTGCGCAGGCTTTTGAAGATGAAAGGGTTGAGATTGTCAAAACTGCCGACGACACAAAAGGTGATCGAGCCACCCTTCGGCGCGTCGGGATTGACGTAGTTGAAATGCGTGTAGTCGGGCGGCAGCGCCGGTTCGCCCTGCATGGCGATCGCGTGCTTCGGCTCGGATGCGGCCGGCTGATGCGAAAGTGCGAGAAACGATGTCGCTGTGATCAGCCAAACAAGAACGCGGCCCATGACCGTCTCCTTAATGGGTCGGCTTGATGATTCGGTGCGCACCCTAGCATGACGTCGCTGCGCGCCGGCCAATCGTGCTTTCAACAATTGCTGACATCGGGCTGGATTCGACACCGCTTGCAGTGTAACACGCCCTCCGAAGTCATTCTGTTGCCTCATTTCGGCAACAGGTAGCTGGACCACACGGCACGAAGAAGCCGGTCCCGGGATCATTTGAGAGGAAGTGCACGACATGACGAGCCTGAACAGCAACGCGTACCGCCTGTCGGTCATGGCCGCTGGCGTGATCGGCTTTCTGGGCGCAGGACTTCCCGCTGCTTCCGCACAGCAGCAACAGCAGATTCCGCAAGGCTGGTTCAAGGCCTGCACCAAGCAGGAAGACGTCGACATCTGCAATGTCCAGAACATCACCACCGCCGGCAACGGCCAGCTGGTCACCGGCGTCAGCCTGATCGAGCTGAAGGGCAAGATAAACCGCAAGGTGTTCCAGGTGACGGTCCCGACCGGTCGTCTGGTGCCTCCCGGCATCGGCCTGCAGATCGATACCGGCAAGGCGCAGAAGCTCGACTATGTCATCTGCTTTCCGGATCGTTGCGTGGCGGAAGTGCCGCTGACCGATCAGCTCGTCGCCGCGTTCAAGAAAGGCCAGGCGATCACGCTCACCTCGGTCAATTTCCAGAATCAGCCCAATCCGATCAAGATCGCCCTGCAGGGCTTCAGCGGCGCCTATGACGGCCCGGCGCTGCAGCAGTCGGATATCGAGGACCGGCAGAAGAAGCTTCAGGATTTCGTCGCCAAGAACAACCAGGATTTCGCCAAGAAGCTCAAGGAAGAGCAGGATAAGGCGAAGACCGCCAACTGATCGGCCGATATCGTCGGATCAACAAAAAGCGGGGTCATGCCCAGGGTCATGCCCCGCTTTTTTTGTGACCGTCGCTCGATCGGTCAGTGCCTGGACTGCCGTTTCGGCTGGTAGCCCCCATCCGGCTTTTTGTCGAACATCTCCTTGATCTGCGGATGCCGGACCGGCTCCCCCGACTGATCCTCGAGCAGATTCTGCTCGGAGACATAGGCGATGTACTCGGTCTCCGAATTCTCGGCGAGCAGATGGTAGAACGGCTGATCCTTGCGCGGCCGCACGTCGGCGGGGATGGCTTCGTACCATTCGTCGGTGTTGGCGAATTGCGGATCGACGTCGAAAATAATCCCCCTGAATGGAAACAGCCGGTGGCGAACCACCTGTCCGATTGCGAATTTGGCTGTTTTCATCGTACTCACCACTGAATTCCTTGGCTTTATTTGGCGCAGACCGCGCCTCAATTCAATCCCGAAGCGTTTGAGCGCGCCCCGAAGCTACGCAGGACGCGACGCAAAGGTTTTGCCGCATGCGGCGATGTCAATGACCGTCGATAATGCGGATCGTCGGAAGCTGTCAGCGCGCCGGCCTTCGCAGGCCGCCGGCCAGCGCCGCGAAGCCGCTGCCGGGACGAAGTCCCTCACGCATGAAAAAAGCACGAAGCGGCGCGAAGCCCCCGAGCACGCCGAGCCCGGCCACACGGGCCATCTGGGCCGGCAGCATGTCGGAAAGCAGCGACATGTTGAGCAGATTGACCGCGCTGCTGCGCGCCACAATATCGGGCCGGCGCTTGAAATCGTAAGCTGCCGAGGCCCTGGCGGTTCCCGGATCGCGACGATTTTCACAAGCGATTCCAATCAGATCGTCGATATCCCTGATACCGAGATTGAGGCCTTGCGCGCCGATCGGGGGAAACACGTGGGCGGCTTCGCCGACCAAGGCTATCCGGTTTCGCGCAAAACGCAGCGGCGTCACAGCCGAAAGCGGGTAGATCTGGCGGCCCGGCTCGACCGTCACCCGGCCCAGCATCGACTGCATCTGCTGTTCGATCCGCATCGAAAGCGTTGCATCGTCCAAAGCCGCGAGTTCGGTCGCTGTCTCGGGTTTCACCACCCAGACCAGACTCGAGCGATCGCCGGGCAGCGGGACCTGCGTGAACGGACCGGTCTCGGTGTGGAATTCCGTCGAGGTGAAGGCGTGGTCGCGGCTGTGGCGGAAATTGAGGACAAGGGCTGCCTGCGGATAGGAGCGAGCCGAGGTCGAGATGCCGGCGGCCTGGCGCGCCGGCGACAAGCGTCCGTCTGCTGCGACCGCCAGCGATGCGTCCACCGTGCTGCCGTCGGCCAGGACGGCTCGGGCGTGCTGGGCATCAAGATGCCAGTTCGCCACCATGGACCGTCGCCATTCGATGCCGTCACGCATGGCAACGGCGTTGGCGAGTGCCGGATTGAGGACACTGTTGGGCAGGTTCAGGCCGAACTGGTCCTCGTCGATCTCGCTGGCGCGGAAGGTGACGACCGGACTGCGGATCAACCGGCTGGTTGCGTCGACGATGCGCATGACTTTCAGCGGCGCCGCCTCGGGCTTGATGCCATCGAGCACGCCCAGCCGCTCAAGCACTTTCAAGGCAGGGTTCATCAGGGCCGTCGTGCGGCCATCGGGGGCAGAGGCCTCCGGCCCGACCAGCGTCACCGGGAAACCGGCAGCGGCAAAACCGAGCGCCGCGATCAGTCCTGCCGGCCCCGTGCCAGCAACCAGTATCCGCGCGGTTTGCTCATGCTCCAAGATCGGCTTCCGGTTTGCAATGCGAGGCGGCCACTCGGCCGCCCGTCGATGAGCATATAGGGCAGATCATGCTGCTTGATCAACGCGGCGATTCGGCCCATTCGGGTGACATGACCGGCCAGCAGGACGACTTCAGCCATCTCGATCGCGCCGGCCGCGCCATGGCCACCATCGCGCGCAATCCTCGCCTGACGGTAAACGTCGTCGTCGGCGCTTGCATCCTGCTTGCCTGGCTATCCCTTGCCGCGATGGCAATCCGTGCCGCCGAAGGGCGGACCGCAGGCGTCAGTGCTCCCGGCGACGCGATCCTGCGCAAGCTGCCGCAACTGCCGCTGCCCGATTTCCTGGAACGGTTCTTCACGCTCTGCCTGTCGCCGGCGCCGCCGGATGCAAGCCTCGGCCTGCAGGCCGGTGCGCTCGTTTTGATGTGGTTCCTGATGGCGATCGCGACGATGCTGCCTTCAGCCGCGCCGATGATCCGCACTTACTGCGAGATCGCCGATACGGCACGCATCAAGGGCGAGCCAGCCGTCCATCCGCTGGTGCTGGTCGCCGGCTACCTCAGCGTCTGGCTCGGCGCCTCGGTGACGTTTGCCGCAATGACCTTGGCCGCCCACGCATTCGGCTCGCCCGGTGGGATGCTCGACCCGGTCGTCGGCATTGCCGGCGCGCTGGCGCTTCTGATTGCCGGCCTCTACCAGTTCAGCGGCTTGAAGGAAGCCTGTCTGACAAAGTGCAAGAACCCGTTTTCGATCCTTTTCGCGAACTGGAGCGCAAGGCCGGTCCGCATCTTCCGGCTTGGGGTCGCGCAAGGCCTGTGGTGCCTCGGCTGCTGCTGGGCGCTGATGATGGTGATGTTCGCCGTCGGCGTCATGAACATCTTCTGGATGGCGTTGATCGGGCTGTTCACCCTGATCGAAAAACAAACGGCGAGCAGGGTTCCAACCCGGCTGGCCGGTGCGATACTGCTTGTCTGGGCAGCCGCGCTGCTAGTAGTCTCGCTATGAGTGGGGGAAAATCGATGGCAGATCAGAGCTGGGCAATGAAAGGAGAGCTCGTACTCTCCTGCAATTGCACGGTTTTTTGTCCTTGCGTGCTGTCGCTCGGCAATCATCCGCCGACCGAAGGCTATTGCCAGACCTGGGCTGGGTTCCGCATCGACGCCGGCCATTTCGGCGACGTCGATCTGTCCGGCCTCAATCTCGGGCTGATCATGGAAATCCCCGGGTACATGAGCCGCGGCAACTGGACCGCCGGGCTGTTCGTCGACAAGCGAGCCTCGGTCTACGCGGCCAAGGCGCTGACGAAGATCTTCACCGGCAAGGCAGGCGGAACCACATCGCTGCTCTCAATCCTCGTCGGCAAATTCCTCGGCGTCGAGCAAGTGCCGATCACCTATGAGACGCGTGACAGGACACGTATCTTCCAGATACCCAAGATCATCGACGGGGCGGTGACACCCATCCCCGGCAAGGATCGTGATAAGGATGCGGTGATCAGCAATTCGGAATACTGGATCGCGCCCGAGATCATCGTCGCCAGGTCAGACAAGAGCAAGATGCGGGCTTTCGGCCGCAACTGGAATTTTGCCGGCCGTTCGGCCGAGATCTGCAAACTGGATTGGCGGGGCCCGTGAGCAAGAACACAACCGCCCGGAAAGCCGCCAAAAAGATCACGGACCGGATTCCGCGGCCGAAGAAGAAAGTCACCTGGCCGCAGGCGAGGGCGTTCTCCGTCCATCTGCTGACCGCGTCGGGCTCGTTCCTGGCCTTTTTGTCGCTGGTGGCGGCAAGCGAACAGCGCTGGACGGCGATGTTCTGGTGGCTCGGGCTGGCGCTGTTCGTCGACGGCATCGATGGGCCGATCGCGCGAAAGCTCGAGGTCAAGGAGATCCTGCCGACATGGTCGGGCGAACTGCTCGACAACATCATCGACTACGTAACCTACGTGCTGATCCCGGCCTTCGCGCTTTACCAGCGCGGCTTCATGGGCGAGGGCCTGTCATTCCTGTCGGCGGCGATCATCGTCGTCTCCAGCGCCATCTATTATGCCGACACCGGCATGAAGACGAAGGAGAATTTCTTCAAGGGATTCCCCGTGGTCTGGAACATGGTGGTGTTCACGCTGTTCGTGATCGAGCCCGGACAATGGGTTTCGTTCGCTGTGGTGGTGGTGGCCGGCATTCTCACTTTCGTCCCGATCAACTTCATCCATCCGGTGCGGGTGGTGCGGTTGCGGCGTATCAATCTTGCGATGACCCTTTTGTGGTGCGCTTTTGGCGCACTTGCCCTTGCACAGGCGGCACTCGCCGCCTTCTACGATCAGATCGGCGTGCTGGGAGAACAAGTCAGCACCTTCACCAAGATCGGCATCACCATCACGGGGCTTTACCTCGCTAGCATTGGTGGCATCATGCAGTTCTTTCCCAATCTCGGTGCCAAGAAGGCCTGATCAGCCAGAGGAAGCCTAGCCTATGTCCAAAGCGATCCGCATCCACTCCCATGGTGGCCCTGAAGTCCTGACCTATGAGGACGCCGATCCCGGCCAGCCGGGAGCAGGGCAGATCCTGATCCGGCACACGGCGATCGGCCTTAATTTCATCGATGTCTATCATCGCTCGGGCCTTTATCCGCCGCCCGGCGGGTTCCCGCTTGTCCCTGGCGGCGAAGCCGCCGGCGTCGTGCTGGAGGTCGGCGAGGGCGTCGAGTGGCTGAAGCCTGGCGATCGCATCGCCTATGCCGTGACGACGGGAGCCTACGCGCAAGAGCGCGTCATCGACGCCAGCCGCGTCGTCAAGGTGCCGGATGGCATCAGCGACGAACAGGCCGCCGCGATGATGCTGAAAGGCATGACCGCTGAGTATCTGCTGCGCCGGACGTTCAAGGTGAAGGCGGGTGACACGATCCTGTTCCATGCCGCGGCAGGCGGTGTCGGATTGATCCTCGGCCAATGGGCCAAACATCTCGGCGCGACCGTCATCGGCACCGCCAGTTCGTCCGACAAGATCGAACTCGCCAAGGCGCACGGCTTCGACCACGTCATCAACTACAAGGACCAGGATTTCGTCGCCGGCGTCGCCGCCATCACCGACGGTAGGAAATGCGACGTCGTCTACGATTCGGTCGGCAACGACACGTTTCCGGCTTCACTCGACTGCCTGAGGCCGCTCGGCATGTTCGTCAGCTTCGGCCAGTCCTCGGGGCCGATCCCGCCATTCAGCATGTCGTTGCTGGCGCAAAAGGGCTCACTGTTCGCAACCCGACCGACGCTGTTCGTCTACAATGCAAAGCGCGAGGACCTCGAAGTCTCCGTCGCGGCCTTGTTCGAGGTTGTGCTCAGTGGCGCCGTCAAGATCAAGATCAACCAGCGTTACGCGCTCAAGGACGCGGGCAGGGCGCATTCCGACCTCGAGGGCCGCAGGACAACAGGGACGACCATTCTCATCCCTTAGAGACTGGTTGGAAACTCTACTCTGGCGGCCAAAACAGTCTCTTGGTCCGTTCTTGCTTGCTATCCCTTGAATTTCCGCTGAAATTCTTGAAGCTCTTTCAAGACGCGTGCCGCTTTCCGATAAGAGCCGGCCGCGCCTACCATGCTTGCGGGAACACAGAACATGTCTGGCTAACCAGATGGGAGGCACTGTGAGTGCAAATCAGGACGGCACGAACCTGCTCGAGGTCCGTGGTCTCACCAAGATATTCGGCACGCTGACGGCGTGCGATCATATCGATCTCGACATCGCCAGGGGTGAAATCCACGCTTTGCTCGGCGAAAATGGCGCTGGCAAGTCGACGCTGGTCAAGATGCTGTTCGGCTCGCTGGAGCCTAATTCCGGCGAGATTTTCTGGAACGGCCAGGCGGTCAGGATTTCCAGCCCCGGCGTCGCGAAAAAACTCGGCATCGGCATGGTGTTCCAGCATTTTTCGCTGTTCGAGGCGCTGACCGCGGCCGAAAACATCGCGCTGTCGTTGGACGATGGCTCGCCGATCAGCAGCATCGCGGCGAAGGCGAGAGCGCTTTCCTTCAGCTATGGCCTGCCGCTCGATCCTGAATCGCTGGTCGGCGACCTGTCGGTGGGCGAGCGCCAGCGTATCGAGATCATCCGCTGCCTGCTGCAGACGCCGCAGCTTATCATCCTGGACGAGCCGACCTCGGTGCTGACGCCGCAGGAAGCCGACAAGCTGTTCGAGACGCTGGAGCGTTTGCGTTCGGAAGGCAAATCCATCCTCTACATTTCGCACCGGCTCGAAGAGGTCAAACGTATCTGCGACCGCGCCACCGTGCTGCGGCATGGCAAGGTCGTCGGCCACTGCAACCCGCGCGAGGAAACCGCTTCGTCGCTGGCTCGCATGATGGTTGGCAATGAGGTGCAGGCCGTGGTGCGCGCACCGGTCGAAGGCATCGCCACGGCGCAATCGCTGCTCGAAATCCGCAACCTCAGCCGCAAGCCGGCGACGCCGTTCTCGATACCGCTCAAGAACATCAGCCTGAACGTCCGCGCCGGCGAGGTGATCGGCATAGCCGGCGTCGCCGGCAACGGCCAGGGCGAGTTCTTCGAATCCGTCTCCGGCGAGGTGTTGCAGCAGGATGCCGCCTCGGTGCGCATCCGCGGCAAGGATGCGGGCGGCTTCACCATCACCGGACGCCGCCTGCTGGGCGCCGCCTTCGTGCCGGAAGAGCGGCTCGGCCACGGTGCCGCGCCGCGCATGAAGCTTTCCGAGAACCTGCTGCTGTCGCGCCATGCCACCGACGGAAAGGCCTTTGTCAGCGGCGGTGGAATGGTCAACAGCGCCGCCATCCAAGCCGCCGCCCAACGCATCATCGAGGCAATGGACGTGCGCAAGAGCGCGCCGGATCCGGAGGCGGCGGCACTTTCGGGCGGCAATCTGCAGAAATTCATCGTCGGCCGAGAACTCGACCGCCGGCCAAGCGTCATGGTGGTCAACCAGCCGACCTGGGGCGTCGACGCAGGTGCTGCCGCCCACATCCGCCAGGCCCTGATCGAGCTGTCGCGCAGCGGATCGGCGGTGCTGGTGATCAGCCAGGATCTCGATGAACTGTTCGAGATATCGGATGCGATCGCGGTCATGCACAATGGCGCGCTGTCCAAGCCGCTGCCGATCGCCGAAGCGACCTTCGAGAAGGTCGGCTTGCTGATGGGCGGCGCCGAACCCGGTCACGCCGAACACACGCTGGAGACGGCATGATGCGCCTCGAACTCGTCAAACGCCCACAGCGCTCGCAGCTGTTTTCGGCCCTGTCGCCATTCATCGCCTTTGCGCTGACGATCATCGCCGGCGCCATCATGTTCGCGCTGCTCGGCGTCAATCCGTTGACCGCCTTCCGCGTCTATTTCATCGAGCCGGTCAGCCAGCTCTGGCAGCTGCATGAACTGGCGATCAAGGCCGCTCCCCTCATCCTGATCGCTGTCGGCCTGTCGGTCTGCTACAAGGCCAATGTCTGGAACATTGGTGCCGAAGGACAGTTCATCCTCGGCGGCATCGTCGGCTCGATCATTCCGGTGTTGTTTCCGCGGTTCGAAGGCCCATTGGTGCTGCCGCTGATGCTTCTGCTCGGCATGGTCGGCGGAGCGGCCTATGCGGCAATCCCGGCCCTGCTCAAGACGCGCTTCGGCACCAACGAAATCCTGACCAGCCTGATGCTGGTCTATGTCGCCCAGCTCTTCCTCGACTGGCTGGTGCGCGGGCCGTGGCGCGATCCGCAAGGCCATGGTTTTCCGCAGACGATCCAGTTCGGCGAGTCCGCCGTGTTGCCGGAGCTGATGCCGGACGCGGGGCGGGCGAACTGGGGATTTGTTTTCGCATTGGTCGCCGCGGTGCTGATCTGGATCCTGATGAGCCGCATGCTGAAGGGTTTCGAGGTGCGCGTGCTGGGCTCGAGCCCACGGGCAGGGCGCTTCGCCGGCTTCGGCCTCAACCGCATGGTGTTCTTCGCCTTCCTGCTGTCGGGTGCGTTGGCAGGGCTTGCCGGCATCTCGGAGGTCTCGGGCGCGATCGGCCAACTGCAGCCGGTCATTTCGCCAGGCTACGGCTTCACCGCCATCATCGTGGCGTTCCTCGGCCGCCTCAACCCGCTCGGCATCGTCGCCGCCGGCCTGGTGCTGGCGCTGACCTATCTCGGCGGTGAAGCGGTGCAGAGCGCACTCGGCATTTCCGACAAGGTGGCGCGGGTGTTCCAGGGCATGCTTTTGTTCTTCGTGCTCGGCTGCGACACGCTGATCCACTACCGCATCCGGCTGGTCGGCCTGGCGCTGACAAAACCGGAGGGTGCCGCGAAACTCGAATCGGCGCCAAAGTTGAAGGAAGCTCGTTGATGGACATCACCGTAAATATCCTTCTGACAATCGCCACGGCGGCAACGCCGCTGCTGATCGCGGCGATCGGCGAACTGGTTGTCGAGCGCTCCGGCGTGCTCAATCTGGGCGTCGAAGGCATGATGATCATGGGCGCCGTTGGCGGCTTTGGCGTCGGTCATCTCACGGGATCACCCTGGATCGGCCTCCTGGCGGCAATAGCCCTGGGCGCCGTGTTCTCGCTGCTGTTTGCCGTCATGACGCTGTCGCTGGCCACCAACCAGGTGGCGACCGGCCTGTCGCTGACGCTGCTCGGCCTTGGCCTCTCCGGCATGATGGGCACCAGTTTCGTCGGTCAGCCCGGCGAACGGCTGCCCAACCTCGACATTCCCGGCCTGACCTCGATCCCGGTGATCGGCCGATTGCTGTTCGGCCAGGACCCGATCTTTTATATCTCGATTGCGCTCACCGCCGCCGTCATGTGGTTCCTGTTCAAGACGCGTACCGGACTGACGCTGCGCTCGATCGGCGACAGCCACACGTCCGCTGATGCGCTTGGTATCCACGTCATCCGCTACCGCTATCTCGCGGTGATCTTCGGTGGCGCTTGCGCCGGTCTCGCCGGCGGCCACCTGTCGCTGGTCTACACGCCGCAATGGGTTGAGAACATGAGCGCCGGCCGCGGCTGGATCGCGCTGGCGCTGGTGGTGTTCGCCTCGTGGCGGCCATGGCGGGTGCTGGCCGGCGCCTACATCTTCGGCGCGGTGTGGATCGGCCAGCTTCATGCACAGGCTTTTGGCATTCCAGTGCCCTCGCAGTTCCTTTCTTCGCTGCCCTATCTGGCAACCGTCGTGGTTCTCGTTCTAATCTCGCGCAACAAGCGTCTGACGATGATGAACACGCCGGCTTCCTTGGGGCAGCCATTCGTTCCGGATCGTTGACAACAAAAACAAACGGGAAGCTCCAAGGCTTAACTCAGAGAGGTAACACAATGAAAAAACTGCTTATTGCCCTGATGACCACGACCGCCGCCCTATCGCTGGCGGCGACCGCCGAGGCCGCGGACAAGCTGAAGGCATGCTGGGTCTACACCGGCCCGATCGGCGACTTCGGCTATTCCTACCAGCACGACCAGGGCCGTCTCGAGGTGGAGAAGGCGCTGGGCGACAAGGTCGAGACCGCCTATCTCGAAAACGTCTCCGAAGGCCCCGACGCCGACCGCGCTTTCGAGCGCCTGGCACGCGAAGGCTGCAAGATCATCTTCGGCACCTCCTTCGGCTTCATGGATCCGGAAGTGAAGGTCGCCAAGAAATTCCCCAAGGTGATGTTCGAGCACGCAACCGGCTACAAGACCGGTGACAATCTCGGCATCTACAATGCGCGTTTCTATGAAGGCCGCTATGTGCTCGGCCAGATCGCCGCCAAGCAATCGAAGGCGGGCGTTGCCGGCTACATCGTTTCCTTTCCGATCCCCGAAGTGGTGATGGGCATCAATTCCTTCATGCTCGGCGCGCAGTCGATCAACCCGAACTTCAAGGCCAAGATCGTCTGGGTGAACTCGTGGTTCGACCCGGGCAAGGAAGCCGACGCCGCCAAGGCGCTGTTCGACCAGGGCGCCGACATCATCGTCCAGCACACCGATTCGACCGCTGCCTTGCAGGTGGCGGAGGAGCGCAAGCTGCACGGCTTCGGCCAGTCCTCTGACATGATCAAGTTCGCGCCGCACGCGCAGCTGACCTCGCTCACCGACGAATGGGGTCCGTACTACATCAGCCGCGTCCAGGCAGCCCTCGACGGCACCTGGAAGCCGGACAATGTCTGGCTCGGCATCAAGGACGGCGCGGTCAAGCTCGCCCCCTTCACCAACATGCCCGACGACGTGAAGGCGATGGCCGAAGCCACCGAAAAGAAGATCGCCGACGGCTGGAACCCCTTCACCGGGCCGATCGCCAAGCAGGACGGCACGCCTTGGCTGAAGGACGGCGAAGTCGCCGACGACGGCACGCTGCTCGGCATGAACTTCTATGTGAAGGGTGTCGACGACAAGCTGCCGCAATAAGCGGCGCGAGATATCAAAGTGAGGAGGGCGCCGCGCGGCGCCCTTTTTCATTCGGCGGGCTGTGCCTCGGCAAAGACGCGGCGAAATCGCGCCAGCCCAGTATCAACCGCGCGGCCGAGCCATGTTCTGAGCAGCCGCTGAGCCGGTCGTTCGCATGTGTGCCAGATCGCCCACGAAACAACCAGCATGAGCGCGATGCAGCCGAGGGCGGCAAACCATTTGCCGACCAGGGGTGCCGCGGCGTTGATGGCGAGATAGCCGATGTCCTGATGCAGGAGATAGAGCGGGTAGGTCAGGCCGCCCAGCGCCAGGGTGAGTGCCGACGGCCTGACACGATTGCGCAACAGCAGCGCGCCGATCAAGCCCGCGTGCATGACGACATTGGCGACGACGAGATTTGCCGAAGAAACCGCGATGCCGTAGTGGCCCTGCATCCAGAGCTGCGTCACGGATAGCGTGCCGCAGGAGATCAGGAACGATGCGGCAAGCAGCAGCAAAGCCGGTAGTGAACGGCCGTGTGCATGGATGTGGTGGAGCGCCACGCCGGCGGCGAAGAATGGTCCGAACTCGGTTATGAACAGCAGCCTTGCCGCGCCGCTGCCGAAGAAGAACTCGTTCAAGGCCGAGATGGCCAGCCATATGAAGATCAGCTCCAGCTTGCGTTTCTGGAACAGCCCGGTGAGGAGGGCCAGCGTCACCCAACCGTAGAAAACCAGCTCAAGCACGATCGACCAATAGACGCCGTCCATGAAGGGTTGGCCGAAGGCCGGTGCGAACATCGACAGATTGGCGGCATACTGGCTGAAAGAGGCTGGAAGCAGCGGTGAGCCAGCCAGAAAGACGATCGCGAAGGTGATCGTCATACAGAACAGGAAGCCGGGATAGAGGCGAACGAAACGTGCGATCGCGAACTGGTCCCAGCTGCGATTTTCCGCCGACCAGGCAATGACGAACCCGCTGATCAGAAAGAACAGATTGACGCCGAGATAGCCGTAGAGGGCGAGCGGCGCGGCGAGCGGATAACCCTCGGCGAGAAAGCCTTCGGCGGCCGCGCCGCGGAAGAAATAGTGAAAGAACACAACGGCAAGTGCTGCCGCCAGCCTGAGCAGATCCAGCGTCGCGATGTAGTCTTGCCTGGGAGGTCTGATGTCCATCCGGATTCCCGCATCCACGATCCGGAAACCATAGAGCGGATCGCGGCTGAGCGGGTTAAGCGGCCTGAATTATCGCCAGATGTAGTAAATAGACGGCGTACCGATCCCGTCAGACCGCCGAACCGTAGAGGTCATAGGCATCGGCGCGGTCGATCTTGACGGTGACAATGTCACCTTGACGCAGCGGGCGCCGCGACTGGATGTGGACCGCGCCATCGATCTCGGGCGCGTCGTATTTGGTGCGGCCCTTTGCCGATGTGCCGTGCGCCTCGTCGATCAGCACCGGCAAGCGCTTGCCGACTTTCTTGGCCAGCTGCGTCGCCGAAATCTTCTGCTGGCGCTGCATGAAGCGGTGCCAGCGCGCCTCCTTGATCTCCTGCGGAACCTGGTCGAGACCGAGATCGTTGGAGCGGGCGCCCCGGACCGGCTCGTATTTGAAGCAGCCGGCGCGGTCGATCCTGGCCTCATCGAGCCAGTCGAGCAGCATCTCGAAATCGTCGTCCGTCTCGCCGGGGAAACCGACGATGAAGGTGGAGCGGATGGCGAGATCCGGGCAAATCTCGCGCCAGCCGCGAATGCGCTCGAGGGTCTTTTCGCCATGTGCCGGGCGCCGCATGTTCTTCAGCACTTGGGGGGAGGCGTGCTGGAACGGGATATCGAGATAGGGAAGGATCTTGCCCTCGGCCATCAGCGGGATGACGTCGGCGACATGCGGGTAGGGGTAGACATAGTGCATGCGCACCCAGATGCCGAGCTTGCCCAGTTCCTCGGAAAGGTCGAGGAACTTCGCCCGCACTTCGCGGTCGCCGAACATGCTGGTCTGGTACTTGATGTCGATGCCGTAGGCGCTGGTGTCCTGCGAGATGACCAGGAGTTCCTTGACGCCGGCCTTGGCCAATTTCTCGGCTTCGCGCAGCACATCGGCCGCCGGCCGCGAGACGAGGTCGCCACGCAGCGCGGGAATGATGCAGAAGGTGCAGCGGTTATTGCAGCCTTCGGAAATCTTGAGATAGGCGTAGTGGCGCGGCGTCAGCTTGACGCCTTGCGGCGGCAAGAGATCGATATAGGGGTCGTGCGAAGGCGGTGCGGCCTCATGCACGGCTGCCATCACGCTCTCATAGGCCTGCGGTCCGGTGATCGCCAGAACATTGGGATGCCTCTCGCGAATGACATCCGGCTCGGCGCCGAGGCAGCCGGTAACAATGACCCGGCCATTCTCCGAAAGCGCGGAGCCGATGGCATTGAGCGACTCGTCGCGGGCGGAATCGAGGAAGCCGCAGGTGTTGACGACGACAAGGTCGGCACCGTCATGCTTGCGTGCGATCTCGTAGCCTTCGGCGCGCAGGCGCGTGATGATGCGCTCCGAATCCACAAGGGCCTTCGGGCATCCAAGACTGACAAAACTCACGCGGGGAGCGGACATATAAGGTTTTCCGGGCTTTTCAGGATTGCCGGGCCAGTACCACACTTATTACGGCATTGGTATGGGCACGCCTGCGATGCGGCAAAACGCATGACGATTGCACTGCGAGCTTTCGGTCGAAGACGCGGCGGACAGCCGCCTCAGCTGACCGCGCCGTTTACATGCGGCCAGACTTCCACCGCACCGCGATAGACCATGTCCACCGCGACATAGAGAATGATCAACAGACCGACATAGGCGATCCAGCGGTGGCGCTGCAGCAGTTTTGCGATGAAAGTCGCGGCGAGGCCCATCAGCGCGATCGACAGCACGAGGCCGATGACCAGCACCGGAAAATGATCGCGCGCGGCACCCGCGACCGCCAGCACGTTGTCGAGCGACATCGACACGTCGGCGACGACGATCTGCAAGGCCGCCTGGCCGAGCGTCTTGCGCTTCGCCTTGCCGGCCACCTTTTTGTCGCCGTTGAGATCGGAGTTCGACAGCGCCTCGGTCGCTTCCAGCTCATCGGCATGCGACGTGCGCAGCTCGCGGTACATCTTCCAGCAGACCCACAGCAGCAAGATGCCGCCGGCCAGCAGCAGGCCGACGATCGCCAGCAGCTTGACGGTGACCGCGGCAAAACCGATGCGCAGCACCGTTGCCGCCAGCACGCCGATGAGGATCGCCTTCTTGCGTTGTTCGGCCGGCAGGCCGGCAGCGGCAAGACCGATGACGATCGCATTGTCGCCGGCCAGCACGAGGTCGATGGCGATGACCTGGAGCAGGGCGGTCAGACTGGCAGCGCTGAAAATGTCCATCGACCGGAAGCCCTTGCTGATTTGCCGAGTGGTCCTCGATTATCCAGAGGGCCTAACTTGGTGGTCCCTTGGCGTCAAGGGACCGCTCGTGGCGACATCACCGCAGCACCGTTACGTCAAATCTGGATCAGAGGCCCTGCGGCGCTCATCGACAGCAGGGCAAAACCATGGCCGATCGAAGATCAATCGTAGAGATTATACTTTGCCCAATCGGCTTCCGGAATCTCGTCGCCGATCCGGTAGCGGAACTGCAAAACTTCCATATGGTCGGGCGCCGTCTGGCACTTGAATTTCAGCCGGTACCATTGCCCCTTGCTGCGAAACGCAGCGCCCGGGCTTTTGATTGCATCAGCGCCCATCTCTGGCGTCGCGAAGGCGTAGGCGACGACGCGATCGGCCTTGAACTTGCGATCGTCGTGAGTGATCCGGTCGAGCACTTCGGCGTCACAACGCTGTTCAAGGCGGGTTTGGGGATCGAGTTTCATCAGGCCGGCGCGCAATGCACTGTCCATTGCGCTGGCTGGAAAACTCAGTGTCACAGACGCCAAGGCGGTCATGCAGAGCTTCTTCATGGGCGGGACAAGCACCATATTTTGTCGGAGAAATCAACCAAGGGGACCGCCTCGGACCCCGCAGGCATCATCAATCAAATGGTCGATACGTTCAAAATTGCGTGTCGGGATTCATCGTGCGATGCCTGCGGCCAACGGACCAGCGAAGCACGGCCGGCATCCGTGAGATCGTAGAGGCCTCGGTCGACACGCGCGAACCATCCATAGACATTGTGCTGCAGGATTTTCGGCGCGATCGGCGTCACCGCCTTCAGATCGCGCGGCCGCCTGGGTCCGTCCACCATCGCGGCGGCGCAGGCGAGGGCGCTTTGCCGATAGGCCGTCATGATCGGATTGCGCGATCCTCCTCCCGCAACAGGATCGCCGCGCCGGCGCTGGTGCTCGTCGACCAGGCGGGAGCGCCGGCGCGCATTCTTGCGCGGCGCCAGTGCGATCGGGCTGAGAAGCACCTCGACCCGGTCGGTCGCGGTCACGCCAAGCAGGCCGAAGCCAAGGCGGCGGCAGAGATTGCGAAACCGTGCATCGCTTTCGCGGCCCTTGCCCCGGGCCGACATGCGCGCGGCCAGCCAAACCTCGTCGCAGGCCGCGGCGCGATCGACACCTTGCAGCACCAGTTCGAGATTGAACTGCAGCTTCAGTTCGCAGATGACGACGACGGGCGGCTCACCTTCGCGCAGCGCGACGATGTCGCAGCCGCCGATCTCGCCTTTGACGACGAAGTCGAGGCTTTCGAGGAACCGCTTCACCGGCGCATAGAGTGAGGTCTCGTTCATGCTTCGAAGGTTTAGCCGATTCGACGCGAAAAGCCTCCCGCGGGCGCGGCCTCTTACGGCACGCCCGAAACCCGTCGATGTCAGGCTTCGGTGCTCGGCGCGGCTCGATTCAATGGCTTCCCGCGGGGCAGGAGCGGATAGGCGATCTGACCGAAGTAGGTGGAGGGGATCGGATCGTCGACGCCGTACTTCTCCGGCACCTTGTCAGCGGTGATATTGTAGGTACCGAACATGACATCGAGGAAAGGCAACTGCCCGGCGAAGTTCTTGTCGTAGGCTTCGCGCTGGTTGGCATGGTGCCAGCGATGGAACTGCGGGCTGGCGATCAGCCATTTCAAAGGGCCGAACGGAATCCGCACGTTTGAATGAACAAGCAGCGTGTGCCCGAGGTAAATGATCGAAAAGACAGCGATCGAGGCTTCGGAGAAGCCAAGGAAAAAGATCGGCGTCAGCGATATTGCCTTCGTGACGATGGCGTCGACAGGATGATTGTGGAAAGCCCCGAGCCAGTCCAGTTCCTCGATACCGTGGTGGATCGCATGAAACTTCCAAAGCGCGGGGATTTTATGGAAGGCCCGATGCGCCCAATAGACGCCGATGTCGGAGATCAGGATGATTTCCGCAACCTGCAGCCAGACGGGCTGACCGCTGACGGCTTGCGTTATCGATTGCGGGACCAAAATTGCAGCGGCGCCGAGGGCACCGGCCGCCATGATGGCGATGGCCACCTTTATGATGAAGCCGTTGAACAGCAGATAGATCAGATCGACAGCCAGACCCTTGCGGAAAATCTTCTGCGGCCGCTCGGCAAACAGATGTTCGAACGGAATGAAGATCAGCCCGCAGATCAACAGTGCCTTGATACCAAGGATATCCATTCATTCGCCCCGGCGCGCAGTCTGCGCCTCCGAAAAGAACCACATTTCCCCTTTCCAAAGGCTAAAGGTTCTGCTTTCGCACAGACGCCGCCAGCATGAATCGTGAATAGGGCGCCAGGACAGAAACTATCAAACTATTGATTTTATTAAATTTTCTTCGGGTTTGGCGGAGGAAGTGGGATTCGAACCCACGGTGAGCTTGCACCCACGCCGGTTTTCAAGACCGGTGCCTTAAACCGCTCGGCCATTCCTCCAAGGCTTGATTTCGTTAGCTTTTCTGGCTTTCCAGTGGCCTCCAATCTGACCGCTGCTACCATTTTGCTACCGAATGGCCTTTTGCGCCTTCGCCTTTACCGCGCGCTGGATCACGGCGTCAACCTGCTCCGCGGCATCGGCCTGCATTCCTGGCACGAAGGTGCGTTCACGCGGGAAGACCGGCCTTTCTGAAACCTGACGTGAAAAGCTCGAGGGCGACTTGATCGGCGAACGGGAGACCTGAAATCAACCGGACAGTCAGGTCGTGTTTCCTCGTCAGTGCTTCCTCGACTTCAGCGCGCGCCTTCTGCGTCTCGCCCAAATGTGCGTACGCCGCCGCGAGGAAGGCATGAATGAAGAATTGGTCACCGGCTTTCTTATACGAACCGACGGCTTCCGAGTACCTTCCAAGCAGGAAGAGGGAGCTGCCCTTCACCTCCCAGAACCATATCGGAGGTAACGGGTCGCGCAGGAGCGCAGTTTCGAGCACGTTCAGCGCCGTCTCTGCCCGACCGCCATAGTTGAGCCAGCTTGCGTAGTCCCCCGCTATGTTCACGTCTAGCGGGTTCAATGAGCTCGCTAGCTCGAAATGCACTCCCGCGTCGCTGTGCTGCCGCATGTGCGTAAGCACCAGCCCCATGCTCTGGTGACAGACGCCATCGCTCCTATCGAGAGCAAGCGCCGTTCGTGCCGAGTCCCAGGCCTTCTGTAGCGTCCGCGGATCGTTGTCGTACCAAAATCTGCCGACGAGGGCCTGCGCGAGGAAGGCGTGGCCTTGAGCGAACGTTGAATCGAGTTCGACACACCGGACGAATAGGGGCTCGGACTTGTCCAATTCATATCGGTAGAAGTGCGCGCGCCCCTGCAGGTAGTAGTCATATGCATCCCAATCGGCCGGAGGTTTGCGGCTGGTCCGGCTCGCCGAATCGGCCTCCGCCTGGCCTTCGACTATCGAGGCGATAAGAGCCGCAACCTCGTCTTGCAATGCGAAGATATCGTCGAGGGCCCGGTCGTACCGTTGGGCCCACAGGTGGGTGCCGGTGGCGGCGTCAATCAACTGTGTGGTGATCCGAATGCGATCACCGAGCTTTCGTATGCTGCCTTCGACGAGGTAGCGAACTCCGAGTTTGCGATGGACTTCGGCCATGTCCAATGCCGGATGGCGAAACTGAAAAGATGAATTGCGCGCGATGACGAGGAGGGAGCGGAACCTGGCCAGCTCCGTAATTATGTCCTCGGTTATGCCGTCGCTGAGATACTGCTGGTCCTGATCGCCGCTCAAGTTGGCAAAAGGCAGCACCGCAATCGACGGCTTGCCGGACAGTGGTATAGGTCTGGGGGATGCGCTCGCCACCGGCTCGACAGTCCCGGTGAAGCGGTAGCCAACGCGAGGCACCGTGGCGATCCACTCGCCGCCGTTGTCAGCTGGACCGAGTGCCTTTCTTAGCGTCGCTATTTGGACGGTAAGGTTGCCTTCCTCAACGGCGGTACCCGGCCAGGCAGCGTCCATCAGCTCGGCCTTGGTCAGGATTTCACCGGGCCGTGCCGTAAGCGCAGCAAGCAGCGTCAGCCCACGATGTCCAATAGCGATCGGGATCTGCTCTTTAAGGAGCGTCCCGATGTCGGCATCGAGTACGAACGGACCAAAAGCGATGCGAGTCCCCTGCATGTCGGCATATTAGACGTTTCGGAAGTTTTCGGCACCGCTTAAATCCCGGCCGAGCACAATCGCGACTGGAAGCTGACATTCGATCGGACCAAATCGCCTTGACGGAACATTAGCGATCTCTAACTGTTGTGGTTGCGGCAGGCGATGCTCACCCCATCGCCGCTGATCGGGATACGCACCGCCCCGATCGGCCCGCGCCTCCGCAAGTGGCGCGGGCCTCGGGCCCTGGGGAGGGATAGGATGACGGATATCCCGGCGACAACCTACGTCGTGAGCGTATTCGAGAAGCCGCATTGGCGGACCATACTGACCACCAAGGACAAGACCAAAGCCCTGGCGATGGCCAAAGAGATCGGCGACAAGGTGCGGGTTGAAGAAATTACGCCGAAGCCGAAGAAGCGTTAGGGCCGGCCCGTTAGGCGATGCAAGAGGAAGCCCGAAACCCCAGCCGATGAAAAACCCGCCACGAGAGCGACCCGCGGCGGGCTTTTGGAGTGGCTACATCCCTAAGGAATCGACCGCTTGTAGTTGTATTGTGAACCGCGTGATCGCGTTAGCCTATGGTGTGATCGCGGAAGCGGAGCCCGAGCACCGGTGCGGTTAGTGACCCGTAATGGGTCAATCAATTTGGCACTGGAATTGCGTTGAGACGATTGTGGGTAGGGGAAGGGCCTGTCGCTTCGCAAATGAGGCGGCGGGCCTTCACTTAAGCGGTCTCGTCGATATGGCGCATACGTGCCGACCATATCGCGTGCATGAAACGCCAGACCGCGCCGGCCACGGATAAACGCAAGCCGGCTCCCCGAAGGGAGCGGCTTGACGACTTCAGCAAGAGGAGAATGGCCGGCAACCTACTCGGGTTGCAGAGTTTCCCGAAGGCGCCGGCCCAGCGAATCGACCCGAGTCGTGATCGCGGAAGGCTAGCGCGCCGATTGTTTCTTGGCGTGTGCGGCGACCGCACAGAGGAAAGCCAATGCGGCGGCATCGCAGGCCGTCCGAGATGGGCCTTTGGCGAAAAGAACGGCGTCCGCGGCTCGTATAGTTAAGCCATGTTTTTTGGCGAAAGAGGTGACTTCGTAAGGCTGATTGTCTTCAGATAGATGGCCGAGGCCGAAATCGTAATTCATGCGACTACATCCTCCCAGTTCGGTACCTTTTCCCTCCTCGCCCTGAGGCAAAATTAACAGCCGGCGTGTCGCGCGAGTCTAGCAACTAGGGATTGTGTAAAACGATATAACTCCGAACCGACTGCATTTTGTTGTCGTCGATAATGCCGGCCTCGCCGTCGGGCCAGGAGGTGGTCACTTTGGGCGACTTCCGCAACCTGGCGCCGGTGCCTTCGCCATTCGTTATGTCGACATTGTGGGCTGCGTAGGCAGCGAGGCAAAGGCCGTGACCTTTCACGGTGCTCGGCACGGTGATGGCGTCACAATCTTGCCCGGTTCCGGCCACAATCGGTTAATATCGTGATAAACAATTCCTGCGCACAAAGGACCGGGGTTCAAGGCGTCGTCGGTATTTGTCGAGTGAGTGTTTTGGCTCCTCTGATGCTTGAACGCGGCGTCTTAGGTCGAGACTGAAGGGGACATCAGGAAAATGCAGGCTGTGACGCACCCGCGTCTTCGTCGCGCTGCCACGGTCGCGTTGTTTGCCATGTCGGCCGCCTTGCTGGCGGCTTGCGCGTCGCAGCCTGAGTCCAAAGCGATGGTCTACAAGAAGACCCGCTCCAAGGAATATTTCTCCGAATCCGAATATGGCGTGAAGGCAAGCCCGCGTGTGTTCTCCCAGAACGGGCGCATGCAACGCGGCGGCGGCAGGGATCAGCTCGGCAAGCCCTACCAGGTCCGCGGCAAATGGTATTACCCGAAGGAAGACAAGCGCTACGCCAAGGTCGGCCTGGCCTCCTGGTATGGCGATGCCTTCCATGGCCGGCTTACCGCCAATGGCGAAGTCTACGACATGACCCACCTGACGGCGGCGCATCCGACCATGCCGCTACCAAGCTACGCCCGCGTCACCAATCTCAAGACCGGCAGTTCGGTCATCGTTCGCGTCAACGATCGCGGCCCGTATCACGAAGGGCGCATCATCGATGTGTCGGAGCGCGCCGCCCAGATGCTTGATTATGCCAATATTGGCACCGCTCAAGTGAAGGTCGAGTATGTCGGCCGTGCACCGCTCGACGGCGATGACGACCAGTATCTGATGGCCTCCTATCACCCCGGCAACAGGGCGCCGGATCCGTCGGACGGACTGCCGAGCGGCGTCATGGTGGCCATGAACGGGCCGTCGCCAAGCCTGTCTGCCGGCACTGCCGCCGTGCCGTTTCCGGGTCAGTTGACCGATTCCGGCCAGCCGGTCATGTCGGCGCGGTCACCGGCCTTTGGCGATCTGGCGCTGCCCGATTTCGGACCGATCGTGCCGGAGCGCCCGGAGATCAGCCTGCCGCGGCAATCACCGTTTGCGGTGGCCTCGCTGTCCTACGCGGACGAGCGGGTGGAACGCGCCTCCAATGCCTTCGCCGCGCTGGGTGGCGAGGGCATGTCGCCGGCCGACGTCCTTCAATCATGGAAGCGACAGCCGCCAGGTTCGGCTACCGACTACGTCGCTGCCGGCTCGTTCGAGGATGCAGCGCAGGCCAGGCGCATTGCCGCTCAGCTTGCCGCATTCGGCAAGATCGAGATCCAGCGCTCGGAACTCGATGGCGAGGACTGGTATTCGGTCAATCTCTATCCCGATGGCCAACGCAATCTGGACGATTTGCTGCAGGCAGCATGGTCGCATGGCGCGCCGGATGCGCTGGCTGTGCGCAACTGAGCGCAAGCCAGGCCGGATTTCCGCTGCGCGGTTGATCCGCCGCGCAAAAAGCCTGATAGTTTTCGCGGGCTTGCCGGCCGTGCCGGCCAATGGGTCGAACATCATGCAATTGCGCTTGCTCCAGCCTCTCGCCGGGCTTCTGGTTTTTGGCCTGCTGCTGTTTTCCCAGGCTCCAGCCCGTGCGCAGCTGTTCGAGACCAAGGCTACGCAGGTCTTCATGATCGATGCCGAGACCGGGACGGTGCTGTTTTCGAAGGATGCCGACAAGCCGATACCGCCGGCTTCGTTGGCCAAGCTGATGACCATGGAAGTGGTGTTCAACGCCATCAAGTCCGGCCGCCTGAAGCTCGACGATACGTTCGTGGTCAGCGAAAACGCCTGGCGCAAGGGTGGCGCGCCTTCGGGGACATCGACGATGTTTGCCAAGCTCAAGTCGGCGATCCGGCTCGAGGACCTGATTCAGGGCGTGATCGTGCAGGCGGCCAATGATGGCTGCATCGTCATCGCCGAAGGCATGTCCGGGTCCGAGGACAATTTTGCCGCGCAGATGACCGAACGCGCCCGCCAGATCGGCCTCAAGACATCGACTTTCGTCAATTCGACCGGCCTGCCGGCGGATGGCCAGCAGACGACTGTGCGTGAACTGGCGCAGCTGGCCGTGCACCTGTGGCGCGACTATCCGGATTTCTATCGCTACTACGGCCAGAAGGATTTCACCTGGAACAAGATCTCACAGAGGAACCGCAATCCGCTGCTGGCGATGGATATCGGCGCCGATGGCCTGGCGGTTGGTGCGAGCGAGGCGTCTGGCTTCGGCATCGTCGGTTCAGTCAGCCATAATGGCACGCGGGTGATCGCGGCGATGAGCGGCCTGGCCTCCGACAAGGAGCGCGCCGAGGAGGCGCGAAAGCTGCTCGACTGGTCCGTTCGCTCCTTCGAGAAGACCGAAATCTTCGCCAAGGACGAAGTGGTTGGAGAAGCCCAGGTTTTCGGCGGCGCGAAATCCGGGGTGGCGCTGAAGGCCAAGGGCCCGATCGACATCTTCCTGCCGATCACCAACCGCGACAAGCTGACGGCCAGGATCGTCTACAACGGCCCGGTCGCGGCGCCGGTGGAGGAGGGGCAGCCGGTGGGCGCGCTGCGTGTCTGGATCGGCGATACGCTGAGCCAGGAGACACCACTTTTCGCCGCCGAGTCGATCGGCGTCGGCACACTGCCGCAGCGCGCGCTCGACGCTGTCAAGGAACTGGCGGTCGGCTGGCTGCGCTAATACATGTCGCTCAAAAGTAGTCCCGGTTTTTGGGGAAACGACATGCATAAAAGCAAAGATTGACGGCATGGACGTTTCGTCGAACGCGGACTATCTAGAGCGCTACAATCCCATTCAGGCATGGACAAGAAGGCCTCTCGGTTGGCACGCGGATTTTTCATCACCTTCGAAGGCGGCGAAGGAGCAGGCAAGTCGACGCAGATCGAGCGGCTGGCCAGGAAGATGCGCGCCAAGAAATACGATGTCCTCCTTACCCGTGAACCGGGCGGCTCGCCGGGCGCCGAAGCGGTCAGGCATGTGCTGCTTTCGGGCGCCGCCGAACCGTTCGGGCCGAAGATGGAAGCGCTGCTTTTCGCCGCCGCGCGTTCCGACCATGTCGAGCAGGTCATCCGGCCGGCGGTCGAGCGTGGCTCCATCGTGCTTTGCGACCGCTTCCTGGATTCCTCGCGCGTCTACCAGGGGGTCACCGGTGGCATCGATCCGGCGTTCATGGATGCGCTGGAGCAGGTCGCCGTCAACGGCATGATGCCCGACATGACCCTGATCTTCGACATCGATCCGGCGGAAGGCCTCAGGCGCGCAACGCTGCGGCGCGGTACCGACGCAGACGCCGACCGCTTCGAAAAGGAGACGCTGGCGATCCATCAGGCTCGCCGCGAGGCATTTCTGGCGATCGCCGCGGCCGAGCCGGAGCGCTGTATCGTGGTCGACGCGGCCGCCGAGCCGGATGCGGTCGAGAATGTCGTCACCGCCGCCGTGTTCGCGGCGCTCGAAGCGAGAACGCCGGCGCGCAGCAGGCAGGCGACACCGGCATGATCTTCGAACGCATCGCACCCGAGCAGCACGACACGCTGGACGGCGTGCCCGAGCCATCCGAAACGCCGCGCCTAGTCGGACACCGGCAGGCCGCTGATATGCTCACCGCCGCTTACCGTGCGGGAAAGCTGCCGCATGCGCTGATCTTCTCCGGACCGGTCGGCATCGGCAAGGCGACGCTCGCCTTCCACCTTGCGCATCATCTCTTGAAGCACCCGGATTTCGCGCAGGCGCCGGAAAGCCTTGCCATTCCCGATCCGGCCTCGTCGCTGTTTCGCCAGATCGCCACCGGGGCGCATCCTGGCGTGCTGCATCTGACCCGGCCGCTGAACGACAAGACCAAGAGCTTCAAGACCGTCGTCACCGTCGATGAAATCCGCAAGGTCAACCGCTTCCTGTCGCTGACCTCGCATGACGGTAGCTACCGGGTCGTCATCGTCGACCCGGCCGATGACATGAACACCAATGCCGCCAATGCCTTACTGAAGAATCTTGAGGAGCCGCCGGCACGAACGCTGTTCATCCTGGTTGTCCATGCTCCGGGCAGCCTGTTGCCGACGATCCGGTCGCGCTGCCAGATGGTGCGATTGACGCCGCTCGACGCCGACGAGCTGATGGCGGTGCTGGAAACGGCGGAACCGCCGCCGCCGGATGATCCGGCGGCGCGGGCGGCCCTGGTCGGCCGGGCAGGCGGCAGCGCGCGCAACGCGATCCTGTTGACGCAGTATGGTGGGCTGGAGATCGCCTCGACGCTCGATGCCCTGGTCACGGGCAGAAAGAGCGATGTCGGCGGCGCGTTTCGCCTTGCCGAGGCTGTGGCCGGCCGCGACCAGGCGATCCAGTTCGATATTTTCAACCGCCGGGCGCTCGACCTTTTGTCGGACGCGGCAAGCCAGGCGGCGCTGGCGGGCGATCTCGCACGGGCCAAAACCCTGTCGGACACTTGGCATGAGGCGCTGGACGCTATATCTGAGACCGACACCTACAATCTCGACAAGAAGCAGCACGCCTTGACCATGATCGACCGGCTGAATTCTGCAATGCGAATGTGACGGCCTTTTCGATGCATTGCCGCTGCCCCTAGAACCGGGGCCACTTTTGGGCGGCATGCATTGGCCTCGGGATGGCAATCGCCGTCTCGATGCGATATCCACCGCCACGCCTTTCCATTCAGACATTCATGACGGTTCATTCATGTCACGCGACAAATTCTACATCACCACACCGATCTTTTACCCAAACGGCAAGCCGCATATCGGTCATGCCTATACGGTCATTGCAACCGACGCGCTGGCTCGCTTCCAGCGGCTGGACGGCAAGGACGTCTTTTTCCTGACCGGCACCGACGAACACGGCCTCAAGATGCAGCAGACGGCCGAGAAGGAAGGCATAACGCCCTTGGTGCTCGCCGACCGCAATTCGGCGATTTTCCGCGAGATGACCGAGGCGATGGGCGGCTCGAATGACGAGTACATTCGCACGACAGAGCCGCGCCACTATGAATCCTGTCAGGCGATCTGGAAGGCGATGGCCGCCAATGGCGACATCTATCTCGACCGCTATAGCGGCTGGTATTCGGTCCGCCAGGAAGCCTATTTCGACGAGGCCGAGACGACGCTCGGCGAAGACGGCGTGCGGCGCGAACCGCTCGGCTCGCCCGTCGAATGGAACGAGGAAGAAAGCTACTTCTTCAGGCTTTCCGCCTATCAGGACAAATTGCTGGCCCTTTATGACAGCCAGCCTGACTTCGTGGGACCTGCCGAACGCCGCAACGAGGTGCTGAGCTTCGTCAAATCCGGGCTGAAGGATCTGTCGATCTCGCGCACGACCTTCAAATGGGGCGTGCCGGTGCCAGGCGACGACAAGCATGTGATGTATGTGTGGGTCGATGCCTTGACCAACTACATCACCGCCGCCGGCTACCCCGACACGAAGGCCGAGCAATGGCGCTATTGGCCGGCCACGCACATCATCGGCAAGGACATTGTCCGCTTTCATGCGGTCTACTGGCCGGCCTTTCTGATGTCGGCCGGCATCGAGTTGCCAAGCCGCGTCTTCGCGCATGGCTTCCTGTTCAACCGCGGCGAGAAAATGTCGAAATCGGTTGGCAACGTCGTCGATCCATTCGCGATGGTCGAGCACTACGGTCTCGACCAGGTGCGTTATTTCTTCCTGCGCGAGGTGCCGTTCGGCCAGGATGGCAGCTACAGCCACGACGCGATCGTCAACCGCACAAACGCCGACCTTGCCAACGGCCTCGGCAATCTGGCGCAGCGCTCGCTGTCGATGATCGCCAAGAACTGCGACGGCGTGGTGCCGCAGCGCGGCGACCTGACGGAAGCCGACAAGGCGATCCTCGACCAGGCGGCGGCGGCTCTTGCCACGGCGCGCAAGGCGATGGCTGGGCAAAGTATCCACCTGGCACTGGCGGCGATCTTCGACGTGGTGGCGGAAGCCGACCGATATTTCGCCGGTGAGGCACCATGGGCGTTGAAGAAGACCAACCCGGCGCGCATGGAAACCGTGCTGTGGACGACCGCCGAGGTCGTGCGTCGCGTGGCGCTGCTGTGTCAGCCCTTCGTCCCGGGATCGGCCAACAAACTGCTCGACCTGCTGGCGATACCGGCGGAGAGCCGCGACTTCGTCCATGTCCACGCGGACCATGCGCTGGTGCCTGGCACTGCGTTGCCCGTGCCGGAAGGCGTGTTTCCGCGTTATGTCGAACAGCCGGACGCGAGCATCTGATGCTTGTCGACAGCCACTGCCATCTGGATTTTCCAGATTTTGCCGAGGAGCGGGCGGCTATTGTCGCCCGCGCCAAGGCGGCTGGAATCGGCCGTATGGTGACGATCTCAACCCGCGTGAAGCGGTTTCAGCAAATCCTTGAAATCGCGGAAACTTTCGACGAAGTATACTGTTCGGTCGGCACCCATCCACACAACGCCGCGGAAGAGCTGGACGTGACGTCGGCCGATCTCGTGCGGCTGGCCGCTCACCCGAAGGTGGTGGCGATCGGCGAGGCCGGTCTCGATTATTTCTACGACAAGGCGCCACGCGATGCACAGGCGCAAGGCTTTCGCAATCACATCGCCGCGGCGCGTGAGACAGGATTGCCGCTGGTCATCCATTCGCGCGATGCCGACGACGACATGGCTGGTATTCTCGAGGACGAAACAGGGAAGGGCGCCTTCCCCTTCATCCTGCATTGCTTTTCCTCGGGGCGTCGGCTTGCCGAAATCGGTGTCGCGCTCGGTGGTTACGTGTCGTTCTCAGGCATCCTGACATTCAAGAATTCGGCTGAGTTGCGCGCCATTGCCGCCGACGTGCCGCATGACCGACTGCTGGTCGAAACCGACGCGCCCTATCTGGCGCCTATCCCATTTCGCGGCAAGCGCAATGAGCCGGCCTATGTCGCGCACACGGCCAAGGTGCTGGCCGACACAATCGGCGTCGGCGAGGCCGAAATCGCCGCGCTGACAACGAACAATTTCTTCCGCCTGTTCGGCAAAATGCCGCGACCTCCCGAGCAAAGTGCTTGGCCGAGCAAAGTGCCTGAACGATGACCGACCGGCTGCGCCTCACCATTCTCGGCTGCGGCTCGTCGCCAGGCACGCCGCGCATCACCGGCGACTGGGGTAAATGCGATCCGGACAATCCGAAGAACCGGCGCATGCGCACCGCCGCGCTGGTCGAGCGGATCGCGGCCAACGGCGGCCGCACGACCGTCGTCATCGACACCGGGCCTGATTTCCGCCAGCAGATGCTGTTGGCCCGCGTCAAACGCATCGATGCGGTCGTCTATACGCACCCGCATGCCGACCATATCCACGGCATCGACGATCTGCGCGGTTTCGTCCTCGATCAGCGCCAGCTGATCGATATCCACGCCGACATGGTGACCATGCTTCGGCTGCGGGAAGCATTCGGATACTGTTTCGAGACGCCGCAGGGCAGTTCCTATCCGCCGATCGTCAAGCCGCATCTCATCGACCACGCCAGGCCGGTGGTCATCGAAGGAGAGGGGGGTGCCCTCACCCTCGAGCCGTTGCCGCAGATCCATGGCGACATCATATCGCTCGGCTTCCGCATCGGCGCGCTCGCTTATTGCCCTGATATCAGCGGCTTTCCGCAGGCCACCGCCGAACGGCTGCGGGGCCTCGACGTGCTGGTCATCGACGCGCTGCAGTACCGGATGCACCCAAGTCACCTGTCACTTGGAGAAGCGCTTGAATGGATCGAGCGATTGGCGCCAGGACACGCCGTGCTGACTCATATGCATGTGCCGCTCGACTACGCCACGGTGATGGCCGAGACACCAGCCAACGTCGAGCCGGCCTATGATGGAATGATGATCGAAATCCCTTATGAGTCAGCATGATAGCAAGGGGTCTTCACGCCCCGCTCCTTGACCCGAACATGAACAGCGTCCAATCCACTCATAGCCGACGCGAGGATACGGAAGCGCCCCTGTGTGATCGTCCCACAACATTTCTAGGAGCGGCGCCTGGCCGATACCCGATGCCGGTGCGCGGGATCGACATACGAACAGCTCGATCGCAAACTTAATCGCTCGGTTTGACCTCTTCATCAGCAGCCTAGCGTTGCCGGCCGGATCAAGGCAATACGCGGCTTGGCAGCAAGCCGATGAAAAATATCGACAATTTCCGGCATCGCCCCAACGCATTAGTTCCATAATCTATCTTATGCGACTTTCGGATGTGGGTTGCGGTCACGCGGCCCCGCGCGCCGCTGTCACCGCTTCACTTGGACGTTGCGGGCCGACAAGCTGAACCCGAGCGGGCGCTCACGGCGGCGAGAGGAAGAGGGTCTTCGATCATGGCGTCTTGCCGACGAAGCGGCTAGCGTGTCTCAGGCCGCCCTGTCGCGCCTGTCTGGGATTCACCATCAGGACCATCAAGAAATGACCGCCTCGTCTCTCTTTCTCGGCTTACCCGACCGCCTCGCCGATGGGCGGGTACCCCATGCGGTGATCTTCGGGGCCGGTCACGGCAGCACCTATTCCGGCCAGGACAGCAGCGGCCATGCCCTGGCCGCCGACGCCATCCGCGCCGCGAGCCAGGACGATGCCGCGCTGGTCGAGCACTGGGATTTCGATCTCGGCGGCCCGCTGTTCGACGGCAAGCCGGTCTGCTGCATCGACGCCGGCGATATCCCGACCACCATGCATGACAATGCCGGCAACCGGGCCCGGATCGAGGCAAAGACACGCGAGGCACTGGTATTGCTGGCTGTACCGATTCTTGTTGGCGGCGACTGCTCCGTGACCATTCCGTTCCTCGCCGGCTTTACGGATCACGGGCCGGTCTGGATCCTGCAGATCGACGCCCATATCGACTGGCGCGACGAGGTGGATGGCGAACGCAACGGCTATTCGAGCCCGATGCGCCGGGCGAGCGAGATGCCGCATGTCGCCGGCATCGTGCAGGTCGGCCTGCGTAGTGTCGGCAGCGCGCGCCTCACCGACATCGAAGCGGCACGGCGCTATGGCAGCCGCTTCGTGACCGCCCGCGAGGTCCACGCCCAGGGCGTCGAAGCTGCACTCCGGCATATTCCGGAAGGCGCGCGGGTCGTCGTAACCCTAGACTGCGACAGCCTCGATCCAAGCATCATGCCGGGCGTGGCGGCGCGGACGCTCGGCGGCCTCACCTACACGCAGGTGATCGACTTGATCGCGGGGCTCGGCAGGCGGGCCAGGATCGGGGGATTCGACCTTGTCGAGTTCTATCCTCCGGCCGATATTGACGGCCTGTCGGCCCTGACCGCCGCGCGCCTTCTCGTCAATGTGATCGGCACCATCGTGCGGCAGGTTTGAAGCCGGCTTCCTCTGGTGCACAAATGGCGTAGCATACCGGTGCCATTTGTTGACAGGTGGTTTGCCCGGTGCCGCCCCAAGCCTCAGCGCAAGCCCTCCCGGTCGACCAGGATGCGATGAATCTGGATCCGCTCCGGCAGTTCGATCAGGAACTCCGGCTCACGATCCTCGCGGAAGAGCTGGACACCCAGCGCGGTCCTCTCGAGCGGTGGGATACCCTCGGCCTTCAGATAGATCTCGTAAGCGTCGGCGACCATTGGCCGGCACCATCGAAGAGCTCAGCTTGCGCGCAGATAGGCGTGGGAACCAGTCGAGGTTCGCCTCCAGCTTCTCCATCAGGCCGACCGCGAGCCGACGACGGGTCGGCGTATCCATCAGAGGCCAGTGGAGTTTCCACAGATCCGGCGGCAGGCGCTCGGCGACATCGTCGCTCACCTCTCCAATGAACTCGTGCCGAAACCCCTCCTCGCTCACCGCCTCCTCCAGCTGGCGATGCTTCTCGGGGGATGGGCGATGGCGTGGCGTAGTCCGATCTGCGAGCCGTAATCATGGTCAAACCCACGCTTCTCGTTCGTTGAAAGTGGCCGGCTCCGCTAATCCGCCACCGCTCGCGGGACCGGCGGCAATTCGGGCGCATTCAGTCCCCTGAAGGGGTCGCGCCAGGCATCGATCTCTTCAAGCCGACGATACCAGCGGCTGACAGACGAATAGTCTTCAAGCGGCAGTCTGGCGGCATCGTTGAATGGCAGAAAGGTTGCCATTCGAAAGTCCGCGTAGGAAACCGAATTTCCGACCAGCCATTGCCGCTCGGCAAGCACGGCGTCGAGTATTGCGGCGGCGGTGCGGAAATGTCCTAGCCCCTCGTCCACGCGTTCCTGATCGATCGGGCCTATGCCATAGCGCTGTTTGGTGCCACGTTCGAAATGCACCGTGTCGCAAGCGAATGCGAAGTGCTCCTTGCCCCAACTGAGCCACCGAATCATCTCGGGTTCGTCATCGCCGGTGTGCCAGAAATCCGAATGTGCGCCGCGCGAAAGCCGGCAGGCGATGGCGTCTGCCTCCCAGAGGCTTTTTCCCTCGTCTTCCACAAGGATGGGCAGTGAGAGATTGGGATTTAACGGGCGATACTTCTCTGCTTGTCCCGGAGCGAATGGCGAGGCGAATTCGAACTCGACTTTCGCATCGAGATAGCGTGCAACCGCAACGGCAAGCCGAGGATTGGGATTGCGGCTGAAGTACAGCTTCATCGGGCACCGCCGGTGTGGCCGGGTCTATCGAACAAGGGCGTCACAGCAGCCGCATCTGATAGCTCAGCACGCGCTTCGCACCAGGCGCGATGAGCATCAGGCCCGGCTTGTCAATAAAATCGCCATCGAAGTCCACCGGACTTGCGATGCCGTGCCAGGGTTCGATGCAAAGGAACGGCGCGCCACCCGGCTTTGACCAGACGCCCAACTCCTGAACCCCTTGCCACAACATCTCGATCGCCGGACCACGGTCGGCGGCGTAGCGCACGCTGGTGCTGGCAGGCCGATCCAGAATCACCGCGTCCTCGTCAAACAGCCGTTCGGAGAGCTTGAGGATATTGCCTTCGACTGGCGTCGGCTGCGGCGTCGGCAACAGCAGGCCGTCCTTCAGCCGGCGGATCGGCGCAGCCTCGTCCTCTGCAAAGATCAGCCGGTAATCCGTCTTGGCCAGATCCGGCAGCAAGGGCCAATTGAACGCCGGGTGCGCCCCTATCGATGCCGGCAGCGGCTTGTTGCCGGTGTTGGTGATGTCGAAGCTCACACCAAGTTGCTTGCGGTCCAGCGCGTAGGTCACTTCAAGCCGAAAGGCGAAGGGGTAATGCGCACGGGTATCGGCGTCGTCGGTGAGGACCAATGTGCAGGACCCCGGCCCCCTCTCCGCCCAGGCAAACGGCTTGTCGCGCGCGAAGCCGTGCTGGGTCATCGGATAAGTCTGGCCTTGATGGTGCAACCGGTCGCCCTTCAGCCGCCCGACGATCGGGAACAGCACCGGCGAGTGACGCCGCCATTCCGGGCCGGCCTGCCACAGAAACTCCGTGCCGTCGGCATCGCGCAGAGAGACCAGTTCGGCGCCCTGCCCGACGACGGTCGCTGAGATGCCGTCGCCGCGAAGCATCAGGCTGTCTTGTTCCATATGTCCTCGCGGTTTGCTGGCGGGACAGCCAGGTTAGCAAAAGCCTTCGCGGACTCAAAGGGCGAGCATGTTGGCGCCTTCGTCCCGGTGCTTGCCGGATCAGATGGCGGTCAAGGGCAAGCCAGGCAGCACCTTGTCAAGGGTTATCGGAAATTCGCGCACCCTGACGCCGGTGGCGTTGTAGACGGCGTTGGCGACAGCAGCCCCCGCCCCGCAGACGCCGAGTTCGCCGAGTCCCTTGGCGCCGAGTGGATTGGCCTTGTCATCATGGACTACCTCCATCCCGGCGATGTCGGCATTGACCGGAACGTGATACTCGGCAAGGTCGTGGTTGACGAAGTGGCCGTAGCGCCGATCGAGCACCGTCTCCTCCATCAGCGCCGCGCCGATGCCCCAGCTCATGCCGCCGATGATTTGCGAGCGCGCGGTCTTCGGGTTGAGGATGCGGCCGGCGCCAATCACTGCCAGAAAGCGACGCATCCGGATCTCGCCGGTATCGCAATCGACCGCGACCTCGGCGAAATGCGCGCCGTGGGAGTGCTGGGAATAGGCCTTGTAGGTTTCGGTAGCATTGGCGGCGGCAACCGAGCCTTCGGCCTCGAACCCGTCGGGGGCAATGCCGCGAATGAGATCGCTCAGCCTTGCCGAACGCTCGCCGACCCTGACTTCACCGTGGGCGAAGTTCGCCTCGCTGACATTGACGCCACGGAACGGCGAAGCTTCGCTCGACCGCGCCACTTCCAGGATCCGCTGCTTGAGGATGCTGCACGCCTGATGCAGCGCGGAACCCGAACTCGTCGCGCCCCAGGAGCCGCCGGAGCCGGCGGTGCGTGGGAAAAGGCTGTCGCCGAGCTCCACCTTGACAGATGAGAGCGGCAGGCCAAGGCTTTGCGCGGCGATCTGGGTCAAGATCGTATAGGTGCCGGTGCCGATATCGGTCATGTCGAGCCGTGCCGTTACCTGGCCGTCCCGGTCGATCGCGACCCGCGCCGTCGTCGCGCCGATATAGTTCGGACGGATCGCTGCCGCCATGCCGTAGCCAATGAGCTTGCGGCCCTCCCGGGTACGGCCGGGCACCGGATCCCGCCCCTGCCAGCCGAAACGACGCGCCCCCTCCTCCATGCAGGCCACGAGGTTGCGGGTCGAAAACGGCACACCGCGCTCAGGATCCTGTGTCGGCTCGTTGCGGATCCTGAGCTCGATCGGATCCAGCCCGAGACGCTCCGCAAGTTCGTCCATGGCGCATTCGAAGGCTAGCATGCCCGGCGCTTCGCCGGGCGAGCGCATCCATTCGCCGCGATTGATATCGAGTCGAACCAAGCGATGGCGCGTGAGGCGGTTCGGCGCCGCGTAGAGCGAGCGGGCAAAGGCTGCCGTCTGCTCGCAATACTCCTCGAAGCTCGACGTCGCCGACCAGACGTCATGCGAGATCCCGGTGAGCCGTCCGTCGGTATCCGCACTGAAGCGCAGCTGATGGATCATCTCGGCGCGATGGCCGGTGTTGGCGAACATCTGCTGGCGCGTAAGCGCGATCTTTACCGGACGCTGCAAGACCCGCGCCGCAAGCGCTGCCAGCACCGTGTCGGCATGGATAATCAACTTGGAACCGAAGCCTCCGCCGACGAAGGGGCTGACGATGCGCACGCGCTCCGGCGGCATGCCGAGCGTGCTGGCAACGCCTGCCCTATAATTCGCAAGCGTTTGCGCCGATGTATGGATCGTCAACTCGTCTCCTGACCAGACGGCGATCGTCGCATGCGGTTCCATGGGGTTGTGGTGCTCGAAGGGCGTCCGATAAGTGGCATCGATCTTGACCGGAGCTTGCGAGAAGGCGCCCTCGAAGTCGCCGACAACGCTGTCCGTCTCCAGGCCGGCATTTGTCCGCCTGGGTGCATAGGCATCGTCAAGATGCGCTTGTAGATCGTAGGCGCCCACCTCCTCTTCGTAGCGCACTCTGATGAGCCCCGCAGCCGCACGCGCCGCCTCGAACGTCTCCGCGACGACCAGCGCCACCGGCTCGTCATAGTAGCGTACGCTGTCACTGTTGAGCGCCGGTCGGGCGCGCGTGAAAACCTCCGGCACGGTCGGTGTCACCGTCGGGCCAAAATCCGGCTGTGGCGGAGCATTCCGGTGCGTCATGACGCCGACTACGCCCGGTGCCTTTTCAGCGTCCGAGATATCGATCTCTGCGATGCGCCCCTTGGCGATGGCGGCGCCGAGGACATAGCCATAAGCGACGCCGTCGACTGCATGCTCATAGGCGTAAGTCGCGCGGCCGGTCACCTTCAACGGCCCGTCGATGCGGTCAACCGGACGACCAATGAATTCAGCATGTGGGGAAGATTTCACCGTTGAACGGGAATCAAAGCCGGTTGGATCGGCAGACTGTCCGCGAGGCGTTATGGTCTTGTGCATGGGCTCACCTGGCATGTTTAGTTCGCGGCGGCGGCGAGCGTGTGCCGCACCGTCCGTTTCGCCAGCGGGATCTTGAAGTCATTGTCGCCATGCCCGACCGCCTCGGCCAGCGCGGCTTCAGCGGCTTCGGTAAAAGCGCCATCGGACACCAAAGCGCCGGCGAGCGTTTGCTCAGCCGCGGTCGCGCGCCAGGGCTTGGGTGCGACGCCGCCCATGGCGATGCGGGCGCTGCGTATGCGGTCGCCACTTTTCTCGACGATCGCCGCCACCGACACCAGTGCGAAGGCATAGGAGGCTCGGTCGCGCACCTTGCGGTAAAGCTGCCGACCGGGTGGAGGAGCCGGCAAGGTGATCGCGGTGATCATCTCACCATGGCCGAGCGCGGTCTCCACGTCGGGCGTTGTCCCGGGCAGGCGATGGAGGTCGCCGATCGGAATGGTGCGGGCTTCGCCACCTGGCGACAAGGTCTCGATCCTGGCGTCGAGCCCGGCCATGGCAACCGCCATGTCGGAGGGATGAACCGCAATGCAGGCTTCGCTTGCACCGAGGACCGCATGCATGCGGTTGAAGCCTTGCAGCGCGGCACAACCGGAACCCGGCTCGCGTTTGTTGCACGGCATGTTGCGGTCGTAGAAATAGAAGCAGCGCGTGCGCTGCAGGAGATTGCCGGCGGTCGAGGCCTTGTTGCGGATCTGGCCGGAAGCTCCCGCCAGCAGCGCTTGCGAGAGCATCGGGTATTGCGACCTCACCCGCGGCTCGGCGGCAAGATCGCTGTTGCGGACCTGTGCGCCGATGCGCAGGCCGCCTTCCACGGTTTCCTCGATCCGGTCGAGCGGCAGGCGGCTGATGTCGACGAGATGCGCCGGCCGCTCGATATCGAGCTTCATCAGGTCGAGGAGATTGGTGCCGCCGCTGATGAATTTGGCGTCCGGCCGATTGGCAACCGCGGCGGCCGCCTCTTCCGCCCTCCCGGCGCGCTCATAGGTGAAAGCCCGCATCGCTCACGCCTCCCCTGCCGCGTCGCGGATGGCGGCGACGATGTTCGGATAGGCAGCGCAACGGCAGATATTGCCGCTCATCCGTTCGCGGATCTCGGCATCGTTGAGCGCGACCGAAGCTGCCGCCACTTCGTCGCTGGCATGGCTCGGCCAACCCTCCCTGGCCTCGCCCAGCATGCCAACCGCGGAGCAGATCTGGCCGGGCGTGCAATATCCGCACTGGAAGCCGTCGCGGGCGATGAAGGCGGCCTGAACGGGATGAAGCCGGTTGCCGTCGGCGAGCCCTTCGATAGTGGTGATCTCGTCGCCCTCATGCATGACCGCGAGCGTCAGGCAGGAATTGATCCGACGGCCATTGACGAGGATGGTGCAGGCGCCGCACTGGCCGTGATCACAGCCTTTCTTCGAACCGGTAAGGCCGAGATGATTGCGGAACGTGTCGAGCAGCGTCGTCCGCGGATCGAGCTCGACGGCAAAGTCCCTGGCGTTGATGCGCAGCGACACCGGCATCTTTGGTCCCGGCGTGGTGGACGCGGCTGGGACTGCGGGCTCCAATTGCTGGGCTTCAACCGGAACCCCGGTTGCCAGCAGCAGACCGGTCGCGGCCCCTCCTTCCAGCACCGCTCGACGCGTCGGTCCGTTCCTGTTGTCCGTCTCAGCCATGCGTAATCTCCCGGTCACAAAGATTAGGGCTCGACAGCGACCCGACAGCTGGTGCGCCGGACACTCATCGACACCTATGGACGTGGTCCGGCAGGCTCGGCTTTTCTTTCAGGAAATCGGCGGCACTATCAGGATTCCGGAGAAAACTGCACCCGGTAGGCCCGAGGAGTCATGCCTCTGAGGCGCCGGAACGTCGCGGTGAAGTGGCTCTGGCTCGAAAAGCCGAAGCGAAAGGCAATGGTGCCGATGGACGCCCCGGTTTCACGCAGCACGACTTCCGCCCGCCGCACCCGTTCCTCGATCACATAGGCGTAAGGTGCGAGACCGGTCGTCGCCTTGAAGCGGCGCGCAAACGTGTCGACTCCCATCTCTGCGACAGCCGCCAGTTCGCTCAGCGAAATGTCGGAGTTGATGCGTGCCTCGATGTATTCCCGGATCCGGGCAAACGTGCGGCGGCTGAGACGACCGTAGTGCACGGCCGGGAGCTGCTTGCCGGCCAGCATCGCCACGCGCAAGCTGACGAGCGCCGCCAGATGCTCGACATAGGCAGTGTCCGGCTTGTGGCCGAGCGCCACCTCGACCCGGAGCGAACTCAAAAGCGTTGCGATGACATTGTCGCTCCTGTTCACCAGGATCGGCGTATCCGCCAGGCTTTCGCTTCCTGGAAATTCGGGATCGATCCACAGGGCCGAATAGGAAAGATTGACGTCCCGGTAGGTTCCGAGCCGCTCCGCGCCGGCGGGGACGAAGGTGAGGTCTCCCGGACGATCCATCCCGTCGTAGACAGACTTTTCCCCGGAGCGGATCGATGTATGCGACGTCCCGCCTTCCTCGGTCAGTACGACCAGATGGTGGGGAGCTGTCCAGCGGAGCTCAGCGTCCCGACACACCCAGCGCCGATTGTCGAAAACGACCGAAGAGTCGACCCAGGCTGCCGTTTGCAGGGCTTCCGACTTCTCCTCCCGGCTCCGAATCCGTCCATGACCAAGCAAGGGTCTGAATGACATCGCGATATTTTAATGATCCACTTTTGAGCAACAGAACGCTCGGGTTGGAATTATTCGCCTGGCCTCCGATGGCGAGATGATCAGCACGGGAGCCGGGCTTGCCCGATCTGGTTGATCGGGCAGGTCGGCAGGAAGGCGTTACTCGCGTTCGCCGGTGAAATTCAGCAGCAGCTGGAAGATGTTGATGAAGTTCAGATAGAGCGAGAAGGCGCCGAAAACGGCGAGCTTCTGGCGCGATTCAGCGTCGAAGTTCTCGGCATACTGTTCCTTGATCGTCTGTGTGTCCCAGGCGGTCAGGCCGATGAACACGGCAATGCCGATCACAGAGATGGCGAACTGCAGCGCGGTCGAGCCGAGGAAGATGTTGACGATGCTGGCGATCACCACGCCGATCAGGCCCATGATGAGGAACGACGAGAACTGGGTCAGGTCGCGCCTGGTCGTGTAGCCGTAGAGGCTGGTGGCGCCGAACATGGTGGCGGCGATGAAGAAGGTGCGCGCGATGCTGGTTCCGGTGAAGACCAGGAATACCGAAGCGAGCGACAGGCCCATGACCGCGCAGAAGGCCCAGAACATCGCCTGGGCGCTGGCCGCCGACATGGTCTGCATCTTGAACGAGAACAGCACGACGAAGGCGAGCGGCGCCAGCATCACCACCCATTTCAGCGGGCTAGAGAAAATCGGAACGTAGAGCGCCGGCGTCGACGAGATCATGAAGGCGACGAGGCCGGTGACCACCAGGCCGACGCCCATGTAGTTGTAGACGCGCAGCATGTGCCGGCGCAGGCCCTCGTCGAAGATGGCGCCGGTTTGGGCGGCGGCGCCGGTGCGGTATCCCAGATTGGGCGTGTTCATTTGCATTCTCCTTTGTGGATCGGTCAGTAAAGCGTGGATCGATCAGTAAAGCGTCTTGGCGAGCGTCTCGGCGGCACGGTCGAGGTCGCGGACCTCACTTCGTCCGACCACCGCATAGGCAACCTCGCCGATCTGGAAATAGGCCGATGAAATGTCGCCCGAAGGCGCCACCGTCGGCTTGACGACGTCGAAGGTTCCCGGTCGGATCGCGAACAGCGACACCAGCCCCATGTCTTTGGTCTCGACCGCCATCTCGACGCTCGGGCCAAAGCGCGACGGATAGATCTGCACGTCGCGGACCTTCCAGTCCTCAGGCAGCGACGGCATGACGATGGCGGTCGCGGCGCGGATCTCGCCGGCGTTGTAATTGGGCGCTTCCGGCTGCGACGGCATGCTCTCGCGCACCAGCGTCGTCCTGTGGGCCCGCACCGCCTCGTCGACATAGGAGGGCGGCTGCGGCGAGGCGACGACCTGGGTCACCGACATCGGCCCGATGATGCCGTTCGCCAGCCAGCCGGCGGCGACGAAGGCAGTGACCGCCGCCGCGCGCTGCAACACGCCGAAGATACGGCCGCGGGCAAGTCCCCTCTCCAGCCGCCGCGCGGCGTCGGCGGTCGCGGGCCGCGCCATGCCCCAGGAGCCGGCCAAACCTGAGGAACTGGCAAGCGCCACGCGCAGTTCATCGCGGGTTCGGAGATCCGACATCACGCGCGCCGCTGCCTCCGGCCGGGCGGACAGAAATGCCTCGACCTCGATGCGGCGGGCGACGTCGATCTGGTCGTCGACATAGGCGTCGAGATCGATATCGGTCACGGGATCGACAGCTGCTGTCATGACTGGCCTCCAACGATCCTGAGGTGGTTTTTCGCCTTCGCGGGTGCCGCCGCCTCCATCTCTCGCAATGCGGCACGCGCCCTGCCGATGCGTGACATCAGCGTTCCCAGGGGCACGCCGCTGGCATCGGCGGCTTGGCTGTAGGAAAGGCCTTCGATGGCGACGAGATGCAGCGCCGAACGCTGTTCTTCCGGCAGGCTGAAAAAGGCTTCTCGCACTTGAGCCAGGCGCACCGAATGCTCCTGCGGCGCCGGCGTGCTGCCATCGGCAAGATATCCGGCCTGTTGGAGGCGCGAGGCTTCCGACCCGCGGGATCGCATCTTGTCGATGAAGGTGTTGTGGACGATCGACAGCAGCCAGGCGCGCAGGTTTCCACCGGAGCGGAAGGTGCCACGCCGTTCATAGGCGCGCACCAGCGCGTCGTGCACGAGATCCTCGGCATCCGCGCTGTCGCGCGTCAGCGAGCGCGCGTAGCGGCGCAGCGAACCGAGCTGTCCTATGATGTCAAAGCGTGGCATCGACGGTTTCATGTCCAGTTTACGGAGCATGTGGGGATTTTAATCCCTGCCCTGCCAATTTTCTTCGCCGGGTTCGCTGGAGGACATCGTTCGCTGCTGCCCCCAGAAAGCTTTGTGCAGGCTGAGACGGCAGGAAAAGCGCTGGCGAAACGCGACCGATTTGCGTATCACTCCGCCGCCATTGGAGCCGTATCGATGTTTGAAGCCCTGCAGCCCGCCCCCGCCGACAAGATCCTTGCGCTGATCGGCCTTTATCGCGCCGACCCGCGGCCCGACAAGGTCGACCTCGGTGTTGGCGTCTACAAGGATCGCGACGGCAAGACGCCGGTCATGCGCGCCGTGCGCGAAGCCGAAAAGCGCCTGCTGCAGGGTCAGGACACCAAGACCTATCTCGGCCTTGCCGGCGATACCGGTTTCAACATTGTGATGGCTAAGCTCGCCTTCGGTCCAGGCGCCGACATGACACGCATCCGCGCGGCACAGGCGCCCGGCGGCTCCGGCGCGCTGCGGCTGGTGGCGGAATTGCTGAAGCGGACACGCTCGGACGCAACCATCTGGCTGTCGGACCCGACCTGGCCGAACCACATGCCGGTGATGCGCGCCGCCGGTCTGCAGATCCGCGAATACCCTTATTTCGATGCCGCATCGGGCACTGTGCGTTTCGACGACATGCTGGCGGCGCTGCGGACGGCAAAGAGCGGCGACGTCGTGCTGCTGCATGGCTGCTGCCACAACCCGACCGGCGCCAATCTGGATGCGGCACAGTGGGCGGCCGTAACCGAGCTGGTCGTCGAGCGCGAACTGCTGCCGTTTGTCGACATCGCCTATCAAGGCTTTGGCGATGGCCTCGAGGCCGACGCCCTCGGTTTGCGCCTGCTGGCCGCGAAGGTTCCGGAAATGGTGGTCGCCTCGAGCTGCTCGAAGAATTTCGCCGTCTACCGCGACCGTGTCGGCGCGGCAATGGTCCTGGCCAGGGACGGCGCACAGGCTAATGTGGCGATGAGCCAGATGTTGTCGGCGGCGCGCGCCATGTATTCGATGCCGCCGGATCACGGTGCGGCAGCCGTGCGCATCGTGCTGGAAGACGCCGCCTTGCGTGCGGACTGGGAGGCGGAACTCGAAGAGATGCGGCTGCGCATGCTCAGGCTCCGGATCCAGTTCGCCGAAGCGCTGCGGCGTCAGTCCAATTCCGATCGTTTCGATTTTGTCGCCAGCCATCGCGGCATGTTCTCTCGCCTTGGCCTCACGGAAGCGCAAGTCGAGCGGTTGCGTTCCGAGCACGGCATCTACATGGTCGGCGACAGCCGCATCAATGTGGCAGGCCTGCCCGAGGACGGCATGGACGAACTCGCCAAGGCGATCGTCTCTGTACTCGACTGAAGCGGCTCACCTGTGGACAAGGCTTCCGAGCCGGCTGACAGCGTTGCCCGCGCGGCCGGCCGCGGGATAGCATCCGATAGACTGTTTTGACGCAATTCCGGACAAAAACCGTTTCACACTTTTCCTGGAATAGCTCTAGATGACGCCATCGAAAGACATTTCGCGCCTGATCGAGATCATGGCGGCGTTGCGAGCCCCAAAGACCGGTTGTCCCTGGGACATCGAACAGGATTTTCCGACCATCGCGCCCTATACGATCGAGGAAGCCTATGAGGTGGCGGATGCCATCGCGCGCGGCGACCTCGACGATCTGCGCGACGAGCTCGGCGATCTTCTGCTGCAGGTCGTCTACCACGCGCAAATGGCTGAAGAGGCGGGTGAATTCGCCTTCGGCGACGTGGTCCAGGCGATCACCACCAAGATGATCCGCCGCCACCCGCATGTCTTCGGCGACGAAAAGGCCCGCAGCGCCGGCATGGCCAAGGGCATGTGGGAAAAGATCAAGGCCGAGGAGAAGGCGGAGAAACGACAAGCACGCCTCGCCCGGGGCCTCGACCCCGAGGACAACGGCAAGGGGTTTCTCGACAGCGTGCCGGTCGCCCTGCCCGCTCTGACGCGAGCCCTGAAACTTCAGGAGAAGGCCGCTCGCGTCGGCTTCGACTGGAGCGAGGCAGCCCCCATCCTCGACAAGATCGAGGAAGAGATCGGCGAATTGCGCGAGGCTCTGGCGAAAGGCGAGACGGCCTCGATCAAGGACGAGTTCGGCGACATGCTGTTTGCCGTCGTCAATCTCGGCCGGCACCTTAAGCTCGATTCGGAAGCAGCGCTGAGTGGCACCAACGAGAAATTTCGCTCACGCTTCCATTATGTCGAACAGGCCCTGGAAAAATCCGGCAGCACGCTGGAAAAGGCTGATCTGGCCGAGATGGAAGCGCTGTGGCAGGAAGCCAAAGGCGTGAAATAACCCCGTTAGCCGTTGTTTTTCCGACGCAATCTGCTTTCGATCTCTTCGCGGGCGCTTTGCGTGGCCTTGAGCGAGATCGTGGCGCTGCCGTCGTCATTGTCGCTTCGCGAAACGACATCGCCATTGCGATAGAGCCAGTCGACAAGGCCGAACTGCGCCGGCTCGATCGTCACCGTCAGGTCTTCGAGTTCGCCCGCCATCCGTGTCTCGATGATCGCCTTCAGCGCATCGATTCCCTCGCCGGTCACCGCCGACACCGCAATCGGCGGCGCCTTGCTGGCATCGGCGCCATCGGCGAGCAGCCGGCCTCTGTTGCCTTCGTCGAGCCGGTCGATCTTGTTCCAGACTTCGATGACCCGTTTGGCGTCACCGGCGTCGACACCGAGGTCGGCGAGGATGCGCTCGACATCCTCGGCCTGAGCCGCGGTGTCCGGATCGGAAATGTCGCGCAGGTGGATGACGAGATCGGCCTCGACCACCTCTTCCAGGGTGGCGCGGAAAGCCGCGATCAGATGCGTCGGCAGGTCCGAAATGAAGCCGACCGTGTCCGAAAGGATGATCGGCGTACCATGCGGCAGGCGCACGCGGCGAAGCGTCGGATCTAGCGTGGCGAACAGCATGTCCTGCGCCAGTACATCCGCTCCGGTCAGCCGGTTGAACAGCGTCGACTTGCCGGCGTTGGTGTAGCCGACGATCGCCACCACCGGGAACGGCACTTTCTTGCGCTTGGCGCGGTGCAGGTCGCGGGTGCGGCGCACCGTTTCCAGCTCCTGCTTCAGCTTGATGATCTTTTCCTGCAGCTGCCGCCGGTCGGATTCGATCTGCGTTTCGCCGGGACCACCGAGGAAGCCGGCGCCGCCGCGCTGACGTTCGAGGTGGGTCCAGCTGCGCACGAGACGGCCCTTCTGGTAGTTGAGATGGGCGAGCTCGACCTGCAGCGTGCCTTCCTTGGTGCGCGCCCGCTCGCCGAATATCTCGAGGATCAGCCCGGTGCGGTCCAGCACCTTGGCGTCCAGCTCTTTCTCGAGATTGCGCTGCTGCACCGGGGTCAGCGGATGGTCGACAATGACCACTTCGGCATGCCCCTCTTTGACGATTTCCGCGAATTCCGCGACCTTGCCGCTGCCGAGCAGCGTCGCCGGGCGCGGATCGTTGACGGTCACCACCGCGGTATGGATCAGATCAAGGTTGATGGCGCGGGCAAGGCCGACGGCCTCATCGTGACGAGCATCAGCCGAACGCATCAGCCGTGGACGGTTGGTCTCGTCGTCGTTGCGCTGGTGGCGGGTAAGGACGGGCACAATGACAACGGCCCGGGTCGGACCCTTGGCTTCCGTCCCGGGATGATGCGCTGGTTTTCCGCGAACGGTAGCGTCCGCGTCTTTCTCACGTGCCAATCAGGCGCCCTGACTTTCCTCGCCATCGAACATCTGAACCGGCTGGCTCGGCATGATCGTGGAAATGGCATGCTTGTAGACGAGCTGGGAGTGACCGTCACGGCGCAGCAGGACACAGAAATTGTCGAACGAAGTGACCACGCCGGTCAGCTTGACGCCGTTGATGAGGAAGATGGTGAGCGGGTTCTTGCTCTTGCGAACTGAATTCAGGAACAGGTCCTGAAGGTTTTGCGATCGTTCCGCCATTGTTCTTGTCTTTCGCCGATCCCCTTCGGTTTGCAAGCCAATGCGCCAAATTAACGGGCGCATGTCAAGCTCGCAAACACCGTCTTGTCGTCAGTAACGACAAGCAGAACGAGATATATTGATGTTCATTCCACCTGTGCGGTTATCAGGCTGGACTTTTTTCCGCAATGTCAAAAAAGGCTTGCCGCAACGAAAGTGTTACTGAGCCGGGGTGCCCATTGGCGACCGGATCGCCGTCGATGGCCACGACCGGCATGGCGATTGTCGTTGCGGAGCTGATGAACGCCTCGCGTGCCGCCTTGGCCTCGGCGACGGAAAAGCCACGCTCCTCGATCTTCAGGCCGAGCTTGGCCGCCACTTCAAACATGGTCGTGCGGGTGATTCCGCGCAGGATGCCATGCTCGGCCGGCCTGGTGACAAGGACACCATCCCGGGTGACGATCCAGGCGTTGGACGACCCGCCTTCCTTGACGTTACCATCGGTGTCGACGAACCACGCCTCCTGCGCGCCAGCTTCCTTGGCCTTCTGCTTGGCCAGTACATTGGGCAGCAGCCCGACACTCTTGATGTCGACGCGGTCCCAGCGGTTCTCCGGCACCGTGATCACCGAGATGCCGGTCTCGGCGCGCTTTGCTCCAGCGGCAGGATCGGCCTTCCTGGCGGTCACCACCAGGGATGGCTTGGTGTCCGCGGACGGGAAGACAAAGTCGCGGCTGGCAACGCCGCGCGTCACCTGGACATAGACCAGGCCGTTGGCGACATGATTGCGGTTGACCACCTCGCGCAGGATCAGCGGCAGCACGCCTGCAGTGACCGGCCAGGCGATCGACAATTCGGTCAGCGAGCGGTTCAGCCGGGCCAGATGGCGCGGCATGTCGACGATGAAGCCACGCGCCACCTCGCAGACCTCATAGACGCCGTCGGCGAACTGATAGCCGCGATCCTCGATATGCACGGCAGCGTCCGCGTGAGCGACGTAGCGCCCGTTGACATAGGCAATGCGCGGCATTGGCGACCCCTCGGAAATTCTCGGGCTTTCTTATGCGATTCCGCCGCCGCCGTAACCGGCAAATGGTTGGCCCAAGTGCGGATGGCTGGACGCCGTGCTCAGACGCCCAGGGACTTCAGCTTGCGATGCAAGGCGGAGCGCTCCATGCCGATGAACTCGGCGGTTTTCGAGATGTTACCGCCGAAGCGATTGATCTGGGCGATCAGGTAGTCCTTCTCGAACTGTTCGCGCGCCTCGCGCAGCGGCAGCGCCATGATGTGCTGGTCGGATTGATTCGGCGTGCGCGGCATGACATCGCCGATCTCGGCCGGCAAAAGGTCGGCGGTGATCGGCGCATCGACGTCGTCGCCGCGGGCCAGGATCATGAGACGCTCGACATTGTTACGCAGCTGACGAACGTTGCCCGGCCAATTGTGCGCCTGCAGTACGGCCAGCGCGTCATCGCCGATGCGGCGCGGCTTGATGCCGGCCTGGCGGGCGATCTGCTTCATGAAATTGTCGACGAGGTATGGAATGTCCTCGCGCCGCTCGGCCAGTCCCGGCACCATGACCGGAACCACCGCCAGGCGGTGGTAGAGATCCTCGCGGAAACGGCCGTCGGCGATCATCGCTTCGAGGTTCTGCGAGGTCGACGAGATGATGCGGACATCGACCTTGACCCGCTTGGTGCCCCCTACCCGCTCGAACTGCTGCTCGACCAGCACGCGCAGGATCTTGTTCTGCGTCTCGCGCGGCATGTCGGCGACTTCATCGATGTAGAGGATGCCGCGATGCGCCTCCTCCAGCGCGCCGACCTTGCGCTCGACACCGTTCGATTCGGTGCCGAACAGCTCGATCTCCATGCGCTCGGGCGTAATGTTGGCGGCGCTCAGCGTCACGAACGGCGCGGTTTTACGCGCCGACAGCGTGTGGATGGCACGCGCGGCCAGTTCCTTGCCCGAACCTGACGGGCCGATGATCATCACGCGGCTGTTGGTCGGGGCGACGCGTTCGATGGTCTGGCGCAACTGGCTCATCGCCGACGACATGCCGATCAGATCGAAGGTTTCGCCGCTGCGCAGCTTGAGGTCGGAAACCTCGCGCCGCAGTTTCGAGGTCTCGAGCGCACGCTCGGCAATGAGGATCAGCCTGTCGGCCTTGAACGGCTTTTCGATGAAGTCATAGGCGCCGCGACGGATGGCGGAGACCGCCGTTTCGATGTTGCCGTGGCCCGAGATCATCACCACCGGCAAGGTTGGGTGCATCGTCTTGATCTCGTCGAGCAGCGCCAGCCCGTCCAGACGCGAGCCCTGCAGCCAGATGTCGAGGAAAATCAGCCGCGGCGCCCGATCGGCGATCGCCGCCAGCGCGCTGTCGGCATCGAATGCCGTGCGGGTTTCGTGACCTTCGTCGCTCAGGATGCCCGCGACGAGTTCACGGATGTCTTCCTCGTCATCGACGATGAGAATATCAGACGCCATTACCGACCTTTTCAGTTTCTCGTTCGTTTTCCGTCCTGCTCTCGCCGCGCGGAGACGCGGCAGCCGCGGGCGGCAGGATGATGCTGATCATCGCGCCGCGTCCGTCGTGGAAATCCGGGGGCGCATCGTGAAGTTCCAGCCTGCCACCATGGTCCTCCACGATCTTCTTGACGATAGCGAGGCCAAGCCCGGTACCCTTCTCGCGCGTCGTCATATAGGGCTCGAGCAACCGCTGGCGATTTTCGCGCGGCAGGCCTTTGCCATTGTCGATGACGTCGATGCGAATCGCACCATTCTGGCGCCCGGCTTGAATCCGGATTATGCCGTGCGAACCATCCTTTTGTTCCAATCCGTCAATCGCCTCGGCGGCGTTCTTGATCACATTGCCGAAAGCCTGCGCCATCAGACGGCTGTCGAAGGTGCCCTTGAGCGGCTCGTTGCCGAAGACGCGTTCGAAGGCAATGTCGGCCCGGCTGACTTCAACCAGGAACGAGGCCTCGCGCAACGATTCGCGCAGGTCGATAGCCTTCATCTCGGGCTTTGGCATACGGGCGAAAGCCGAGAATTCGTCGACCATGCGGCCAATGTCCTCGACTTGCCGGATGATGGTCTCGGTGCATTGATCGAAAATCTCGCGATCCTCGGTGATGACCTTGCCGAAGCGTCGCTTGATGCGCTCGGCCGAAAGCTGGATCGGCGTCAGCGGATTCTTGATCTCGTGGGCGATGCGCCGCGCCACGTCGGCCCAGGCGGAGGAGCGCTGCGCCTGCACCAGATCGGTGATGTCGTCGACCGTCACGACATAGGATTTTTCCTCCGAACCGTCATCGCCGGCCTCGATGGTGATCTGCACGTTGAAGGTCCGCTCGGCACCCGCACGGTAGAAGGTCACCTGCTCGCGGTAGACAGGCTTGCCGGACTTGCGGCCGATCTCGAAGACGCGACCGACATGTGGCAGCACGGCTGAGAGGTTCTGCCCAAGGGCGGCGTTGGCTGAAATGGCCAGCATCGCCTCGGCCGAACGGTTGACGATGGTGACGATGCCGTAGGGGTCGACGCCGATGACGCCGGCGGTAACACCGGCAAGCACGGCTTCCGAAAAGCGGCGCCGTTCGTCGATCAGATCCTTGGCCGACAGGATCTCGTTGCGCTGTGATTTCAGCTCCAGAAGCATCTTATTGAACGTGTCGCCGAGCGAGGCGACATCGCCATCCGATGGCCTGACGGGAACTGCAACGTCGAGATTGCCGGTCGCGACCTCGTCGGCGGCACCGATAAGCTGGCGAATGGGCCGGACCAGACGGTCAGCGACGGCGATGCCGGTCCAGATCGCGGACAGGATGATGATCAGCGTCAGCGACAGATAGGGCAGCGCGAACGCCACCTGCGAGGTGCGGCGGTTGTCTTCCAGCCCGCGATATTCATCGGTGTTGGACCTGACGATCTGCCTTGCCTTGATCACCTCGGGGTCGACGAGGCGAATGGTGTAGAGATAGAGCCCTTCGATCTCGCGCAGCTTGACGATGGCGCCCATGATGTTGCGCGTTTTCGGTTCGATCAGCACCGGCTTGCCGTCGGCAGCGCTCGCCACGGCGCCTTCCGGCGGCTCGGGCATGGCGAAATTCGTATCGGTCTTGGCGCTCATCACGAAAGAGCCGTCAGGCTTGATCAACGCCGCATGCGCCAGCGACCGGCCCACCGCTTCCTTGTTCATGAGGTCGAGGAAACCGGTTCGATCGAGACCGTAGAGCGTGCGCGACGCATCGAGATCATAGGCCATCGACAGTGTCGTGCCCTGCAGGTTGCGGGCATTTTCCTGGACATAGGCGTCGGCGATCGACAGCGACGAATTGACGATCGTCTTGGTGCGGATCTCGAACCAGCGGTCGAGGCCGATATCGAGTGTGATCGAGGCGATGATGGCCACCATGATCGCGGGAATGGCGGCAACCAGAGCGAACATGGCGACGATGCGCACATGCAGCCGCGAGGCCGCCTTGCCGTGCCGGCGCGCCATCAGGATGCGGTGCACTTCACGCCCGACCAGCGCGATGAGGAACAGGACGAAAGCGGCGTTGAGGGCAATCAGCGCCAGCGTCGTCGACTCGTTCGGCGTGATCGGCGTGGCGCCGACAAGGATGGTGAACGAGATCGCCGCCGTCATCAGCGCGCCGACGACCGCGACCACGCCGGGCAGCGCCAGCAGCCGGCGCCCGTCACGCGCGCCGGGTTCGCTGAAAAGCGGTTGGTTTGTTGTCGGTGCCTGCGGAGCCATGTCGCCGTCTAGAGCCATGATTGCGTCGGATGTATGCAACGCATTGTGGCGATTATGCAACAAGTGTGACCGAGACGGAAATCTTTCGCGAGCCGTCCCCCGAAAAGAGAGCGAGGCCCGGATTGGGCTCAGCCCTGCCGCGACGATTTGTAGACGTTGACGCCGAGTTCGCGAATCTTCTTGCGCAGCGTGTTGCGGTTCAAGCCCAGCAATTCGGCGGCCTTGATCTGGTTGCCGCGGGTGGCCGTCATCGAGGCCAGGACCAACGGATATTCGACCTCGGCCAGAATGCGCTGATAGAGGCCGGCGGGCGGCAATTCGCCGGCAAAGGAGGCGAAATAGCGCTGCAGGAAATGCTCGGCCGCCTGGCCGATCGACAGGTCGTCGGGAATGAGGTTGCCGCCGCCCGGCACTACCGGACGTTCGCCGGTCTTGAGCTCGGCTTCGATGATCTCGGCGGAAATCTCGTCCTGCGAATAGAGCGCGGCGAGCCTGCGAACCAGGTTTTCCAGTTCGCGCACATTGCCCGGCCACGGATAGCGCTTCATCAGTTCGATGCCGCCCGACGAGATGCGCTTGGTCTGCAGGCCTTCCATCTCGCCGAGCTTGAAGAAGTGGCGGACGAGGTCCGGCACGTCCTCGGAGCGCTCGCGCAGCGCCGGCAGCCTGAGCGGCACGACGTTGAGGCGATAGAAAAGATCCTCGCGGAAAAGCCCCTGGTTGATCAGCGTGCGCAGATCCTTGTTGGTGGCGGCGACGATGCGCACGTCGGTCTTGATCGGCGTGCGTCCGCCAACGGTCGTGTACTCGCCCTGCTGCAGGACGCGCAGCAGGCGCGTCTGCGCCTCCATCGGCATGTCGCCGATCTCGTCGAGGAACAGCGTGCCGCCCTCGGCCTGCTCGAAGCGGCCGGTCGAGCGGTTCTGCGCGCCGGTGAAGGCGCCCTTCTCGTGGCCGAACAGTTCCGATTCGATCAGATCGCGCGGGATTGCCGCCATGTTGATGGCAACGAACGGGCCGCCGCGACGGCGGCCATATTCATGCAGCGCGCGTGCCACCAGCTCCTTGCCGGTGCCGGATTCGCCCGAAATCATCACCGTCAGGTCGGTCTGCATCATGCGCGCCAGCATGCGGTAGATGTCCTGCATGGCTGCCGAGCGGCCGACCAGGGGCATTGCGTCGGGCTGTTCTTCCGGCCGCGCATCGATCTTCGGCCGCCGCGGTTCGGAAAGCGCCCGGTTGACGATGTTAAGCAGCTCGGTAAGGTCGAACGGCTTCGGCAGGTATTCGTAGGCACCGGTTTCGGAGGCGCGGATCGCCGTCATGAAGGTGTTCTGGGCGCTCATGACGATAACCGGCAGTTCCGGCCGCGCCTTCTTGATGCGCGGCAGCATGTCGAAGGCATTCTCGTCCGGCATCACCACATCGGTGATGACCAGATCGCCCTCGCCCGCCGCCACCCAGCGCCATAGCGTCGAAGCGTTGGAGGTGACACGCACCTCGTGGCCGACGCGCGATAGGGCCTGGTTTAGGACGGTGCGGATCGCCGCATCGTCGTCGGCGACGAGAATATTGCCGCGAACGGTCATTTGCGGTCTCCTTCACCGTCTTCATCGGCGCCGTGTGGCGTCTCTTTCCAGGCCGGCATCAGGATGCGGAATGTGGTCCCGCGCGGCGTCGATTCGCATTCGATGATGCCGCCATGCTCGCCGACGATCTTGGCGACCAGCGCCAACCCCAGCCCCGAGCCGTTTGGCTTGGTGGTGATGAACGGGTCGAACAGGATCGGCAAAATATCTTCCGAGACGCCCGAGCCGTTGTCGCGCACGCAGAATTCCAGCGGCAGCGAGACGCGGTCCTGCGTGCCCGGAACGGAAACGCGGATGCCCGGCCGGAAGGCGGTCGACAGAACGATCTCGCCCTGTGGGTCGCTGCCGATCGCCTCGGCGGCGTTCTTGACGAGGTTGAGGAACACCTGGATGAGCTGGTCACGGTTGGCAAACACCGGAGGCAATGAAGGATCATAATCCTCCAATATCTTGATTCTCTTGGCAAAACCGTTCTTGGCAATTGCCTTCACATGGTCGAGCACGACATGGATGTTGACGGGGTAGCGATCGATCGGCCGCTCATCGGAAAATACCTCCATGCGGTCGACCAGCGACACGATGCGGTCGGTCTCGTCGGTGATCAGCCGCGTCAGCGCACGGTCCTCGTCGGAAGCCGACAGTTCGAGGAGCTGGGCAGCACCCCGGATGCCGGAGAGCGGGTTCTTGATCTCATGGGCAAGCATCGCCGCCAGACCGGTCACCGAGCGCGCCGCGCCCCGATGCGTCATCTGCCGGTCGATCTTGTCGGCCATCGACCGTTCCTGGAACATCACCACCACGCAACCCGGAAATTCCGGCACCGGCGCGACATAGAGATCGACGACCTTCTCGATGCCGAGGCGCGGCGACGAAACGTCGACCCGGTATTCGTTGACCGGAGCCCGGCGCTCGCGCACCTGATCGACCAAGGTCAGTAAAGGGCTGCCGAACGGAATGAGCTTTGACAGGGTGTTGCGCGCCAGCATCGTCGCGCTCGAGCGAAAGAAATCCTCGGCATCGGCGTTGGCGTAGGTGATGAACCCGTCCGTATCGACCATGATTACCGGGCGGCGGATGGTGTTGAGCACGATATGGGCGGCGTCCGCCATCTCGCTGCCCTGTGTGACGTTGGCGTTCATGCCGCGCTCCGCAGGTTCAATGGTTGCGGATCGCGCGAAAACACGTCGCGCAGCAAGCCAATGACGCGCGCGGGCTTGAATGCGGTCAGTATGGCCTTTCGGCTGTCGTCGGCGACACCGCCGGCATGGCGGTCGAGATACCAGCCGAGGTGCTTGCGCGCCTGGCGTAGGCCGCTCTCGACGCCGTAGAGTGCCAGCATGTCCTCATAGTGGGACACGATGTAGTCAGCCAGCGCCATCGGGGCCCGTGGAAGCTTTGGCGTCGTCTCGCCTGTCGCTTCCGCCGCAATGCCGCCGGCGATCCAGGGAGCACCATAATGCGCACGGCCGACCATCACGGCATCGGCGCCGGATTGGTCGAGAATGTCGGCAGCTTCCGCTGGCGAAGAAACATCGCCATTGGCGACGACCGGGATGGACACGGCTTCCTTGACGCGGGCGATGGCGCGCCAGTCGGCCTTGCCTTGATAGAATTGGCAGCGCGTGCGGCCGTGCACGGTCACCATCCTGACGCCGGCCTGCTCGGCGCGGCGCGCCAGCATAGGCGCGTTGAGCGCGCCTTCGTCCCAGCCGAGCCGCATCTTGACAGTCACCGGCACCTCGACCGCGCCGACAACGGCGTCGATCAGCGACAGCGCATGGTCGAGATCCAGCATCAATGCCGAGCCGGCATAGCCGCCAGTAACCTTCTTGGCCGGGCAACCCATGTTGATGTCGATGATGTCGGCGCCCTCGCCGGCGGCTATCCTGGCGCCTTCCGCCATGTGCGCAGCCTCGCGGCCGGCAAGCTGGACCATATGGACCGGCAGACCGGAGTGGCGTATGCGCAGGTTGAAACCGGCCCTTCCCTTGGCCAACTCGCCGCTGGCCACCATTTCGGACACGACCAGGCCCGCGCCATGCGCGTGGGCGCGTTGCCGGAACGGCTCGTCTGTAATCCCCGACATCGGCGCGAGGAACACGCGATTGCGGATTTTCACACCACCGACATCGAGCGGCGCGGCCAATTTGGTCAAGTTAACCATGCACAAAAACCAAGCACGTTCATTCGCTGCACATTCTCTAGCCAGAACCGCCGCAATGTGCAACGCGGAATGACGCCACATTAAGGCGCAATTGGAAAAATGCCGGCCTTCGGGATTGGCGGCGACCAAAGCGCCGCGCGTCACTCAGGACGGGCTTTGACACTTTGGAATTTCACACTTAGCGCATGATCTTTCCGAAAACCGATTACACTTTTCGGGATCGTACGTTAGGACCAGTCAACATGACTGACGCAAGTGAAAATCGCGTTTCAAGTGAGGATGGCAAGGTCGCCGTGGTGATCGTTGCGGCCGGCCGCGGCGCGCGTGCCGGACAGGCCAATGGGCCGAAGCAATATCAACACATTGGCGGCTATGCCGTCATCGCGCACACAATGGAAATTTTTCTGACCCACTCGCGAATCGGCGAGGTTGTTGTCGCCATCCATGCCGACGACCACGAACTGTTCCTGCAGGCGGTGGGCGCCAACGCCGAACGGGTCATCCTCATCATGGGCGGGGCGACCAGGCAGGCATCGGTCCGGCTGGGACTGCTTGCGCTGAGAAGCCACGCGCCAGGGCGGGTTCTGATCCACGACGCCGTCCGTCCGTTCGTCGACGCGGACCTTATCGACCGCACGATCGCTGCCATCGGCGAGCGCGAGGGGGCGTTGCCTGCCCTGCCCGTCGCCGACACGCTGAAACGTGAGTCGGCCTCTGGCGTGGTCGGAGAAACCGTTTCCCGCAGCGGGCTTCACGCGGCGCAAACGCCACAGGGCTTTCCGTTCTGGCCCATTCTTGCCGCGCACGAGAAAGCCCATCATCTGAGAAAAATGGATTTCACCGACGACGCCGCGATCGCCGAATGGGCGCATATTCCGGTCAGGATCGTTCCGGGCTCGCCGGATAATGTGAAACTCACCTGGGCACGGGATATTGCGATGGCGGATCAGAGACTTTCCGGCGAACGCGTGCGCTTTCCCGACATCCGGACCGGCAATGGTTACGACGTCCATGCCTTCGAGCCCGGCGACCATGTCACCCTGTGCGGCGTCGCCATTGCGCATGACAAGAAACTGTCCGGCCATTCCGACGCCGATGTCGGCCTGCACGCCCTGACCGATGCGCTGCTGGCGACTTGCGGCGCCGGCGACATCGGCACGCATTTCCCGCCGTCCGACCCGCAGTGGAAAGGCGCTGCGTCCCGGATATTCGTCGAGCATGCGGCAAGGCTGGTGCGCGAGCGCGGCGGACGCATCGCCAATGCCGATATCACGCTGATCTGCGAAGCGCCGCGTGTCGGCCCGCATCGTGACGCGATGACCGCGGCTCTGTCGCGGATGCTGGCAATTTCACCGGACCGCATCTCGATCAAGGCGACAACCAACGAGAAGCTCGGCTTTGTCGGGCGCGAGGAAGGCATAGCGGCGATCGCAACCGCCAGCGTGGTGTTTCCCGGCGAGGTGCCGGAATGAGCAACAACGAGTTGGCAAATGCCTTGCTGCAAGCCTGCCAGAAGCGCGGCATCATGCTGGCGACGGCGGAAAGCTGCACCGGCGGCATGATCATCGCCGCGTTGACCGACATCGCCGGCTCCTCCGCCGTGGTCGATCGCGGCTTCATCACCTATTCCAACGAAGCCAAGATGGACATGCTCGGTGTTTCCGCCGCCACGATTGAGGCATACGGCGCGGTTTCGCGCGAGACGGCGATTGAGATGGCGAAAGGCGCGCTTGCCCGTTCGCGCGCCGGGCTCGCCCTTGCGGTCACCGGCATCGCCGGGCCCGGCGGCGGTTCGGCGGAAAAACCTGTCGGCCTGGTCTGGTTCGGCTTCGGCCTGGACGGCCAGACCGTGACCGCCGAACACAAGATCTTTGCCGACAAAGGTCGCGATTTCATCCGCCGTGAAACGGTCCGGCACGCGTTGGAACTGGGTTTGCGTGTGCTTGGCCAACGTCAGGCCGAGGGTGCTGCACCATAAATGACGTCGGCGCGCTTCTCGAAAGCCTCGGCGAACATGCGGAAGGCGCGATCGAACATGGTTCCCATCACCGCGCCCAGAATGCGGCTCTTGAACTCGTAGTCGATGAAGAAGCGGACCGTGCAGCCGGCGTTGCCGTCGGGCTCGAAACGCCAGACATTGCTCAGATATTTGAACGGGCCATCGATGTATTTCACGTCGATGGTGTTCTCGTCGGGTTTCAGCAGCACCTGCGTGGTGAAGGTTTCGCGGATCGCCTTGTAGCCGATGCTCATGTCGGCGAGGAGAACGGTACGTCCGTCACGCTCCTTGCGCGAGCGAACCGTCAGCGCCTCGCAAAGCGGCAGGAATTGCGGATAGGATTCTACATCGGCGACCAGCGCGAACATCTGGTCCGGCGTGTGGGATACGCGGCGGGTGGCTTCGAATTTCGGCATGCAACCAGCGCTAGACCGATTTCTGAAGTTGCGCTTCCCGTGCCGCGCGCAGCCTGGCGAAATCGTCGCCGGCATGATGCGACGAGCGCGTCAGCGGGCTCGACGCCACCAGCAGGAAACCCTTGGTCCGGCCGATCGTCTCGAAGGATTTGAACTCCTCCGGCGTGACGAAGCGGATCACCGGATGGTGCTTCTTCGACGGCTGCAGATACTGACCGATGGTCATGAAGTCGACATTGGCCGAACGCAGATCGTCCATCAGCTGCAGGATTTCGTTCCGCTCTTCGCCGAGACCCACCATGATGCCGGACTTGGTGAAGATCGACGGGTCGAGTTCCTTGACCCGCTGCAGCAGCCGGATCGAATGGAAATAGCGGGCGCCCGGACGAACCGTCAGATAGTTCGACGGCACGGTCTCCAGATTGTGGTTGAAGACGTCGGGCTTGGCCGCCACGACGACCTCCAGCGCGCCTTCCTTGCGCAGGAAGTCGGGCGTCAGGATTTCGATCGTCGTCAACGGCGTTGCCGCCCTGATGGCGCGGATAACTTCGGCGAAATGCTGTGCGCCGCCATCGGCGAGATCGTCGCGGTCGACCGAGGTAATGACGACATGGGTCAAACCCATCTGCTTGACAGCGTGCGCTACGCGAGCCGGTTCATCGGGGTCCAGTGCGGTCGGAATGCCGGTGGCGACGTTGCAGAACGCGCAGGCGCGCGTGCAGATCTCGCCCATGATCATGAAGGTGGCGTGCTTCTTCTCCCAGCACTCGCCGATGTTGGGACAGCCGGCTTCTTCGCAGACCGTCACCAGCCTGTTCGACTTCACGATTTCGCGCGTTTCGGCATAACCCTTCGACATCGGCGCCTTGACGCGGATCCAGTCGGGCTTGCGCAGCACGTCCTGGTCAGGCTTGTGCGCCTTTTCCGGATGCCGCAAGCGCGGTGCGTTGGCAATCGTATCGAGGACAGTGACCATCGGGAAACCTGGTTCGTTCGCGATCGCCAGTCGGGCGTTCGCTGTCATAACGTCATCTAAGGCTTTTCAGCGCAAAGAAAAAGGCCGCGGCGGCGCATGCCGCAACAGCCTTTTTCGCATAGCGGATATTCAGCGGTGTTAACGGCGCACCAGACGCCCAGCCCAGATCAGCAGGCAGGCGCCGATAAAGCCGGTGATTAGATAGGCAGTCCAGCCGACGCCGAACGGGCCGAAATTGAGTGCCTGCAGAATGGCGTTCAGCACGACCGCGCCGACGATGCCCATAACAATATTCATAAGGATGCCGGTGTTGCTCTTCATGACCATCTCGGCAAACCAACCCGCCAGCCCGCCGATGATGATGGCTGCGATCCAGCCCACGCCATTCACGTCCATATGTCCTCTCCTTGCACGAGTGAAAATGCATCCGGAAGCGAACTGCCTTGCCGCCGAGATCCCGCAGTTTGCGCGATTGAGTCTCGTGCGGCCAATCTATCATGCGTTCAGCGCGCGACCATAGGCGTCGAGCACGCTTTCCTTCATCATTTCCGACAGCGTCGGGTGCGGGAAGATGGTGTGCATCAGCTCTTCCTCGGTCGTTTCGAGGTTCATCGCCACGACAAACCCCTGTATCAGTTCGGTCACTTCGGCGCCGACCATGTGCGCGCCGAGCAGCTGACCAGTCTTCTTGTCGAAGATGGTCTTGATGAAGCCCTGGTCTTCGCCCAGCGCGATGGCCTTGCCATTGGCGACGAACTGGAAGCGCCCGACCCGGATATCCTTGCCCTCCGCCTTGGCCTTCGCTTCCGTCAGGCCGACGGAGGCGACCTGCGGATTGCAGTAGGTGCAGCCTGGAATCTTGAGCTTGTCGGTGGCATGCACGCCGGGGAAATTGGCGATCTTTTCGACGCACACCACACCCTCATGCTCGGCCTTGTGGGCAAGCATTGGCGGGCCGGCGACATCGCCGATGGCGTAGATGCCCGGCACATTGGTCTTGCCGTAGCCGTCGACGACGACGCAGCCGCGCTCGGTCTTCACGCCGAGTGCCTCAAGCCCGAGATTCTCGATGTTTCCCTGCACGCCGACGGCCGAGATCATGCGGTCGGCGGTGATCTTCTCGACCTTGCCATCCTTCATCTCGACATGGGCAGTGACCGAGTTGGCACCCTTCTCGACCTTGCTCACCTTGGCTTCGAGGATGATCTTCATGCCTTGCTTCTCGAACTGCTTCTGCGCGAATTTCGAGACTTCGGCGTCCTCGACCGGCATCACCGCCGGTAGCAGTTCGACCACCGTCACGTCGGCGCCCATGGTGCGGTAGAAGGAGGCGAATTCGATCCCGATGGCGCCTGATCCCATGACCAGCAGCGACTTCGGCATCTCCTTCGGCACCATGGCCTCGAAATAGGTCCAGATCAGTCTGCCGTCCGGCTCGATGCCTGGCAGCGCGCGCGGCCGCGCACCGGTCGCCAGGATGATGTGTTTGGCGGTATAGGTGCCCTCGCCCTTGACGCCTTTCGGCACCGGCGGCTGCGGCTCCATCGGCTTCTTGGCGGTCCTCGACACGACAACCTCGCCGGGTTTCGAGAGCTTGGCCTCGCCCCAGATGACGTCGACCTTGTTCTTCTTCATCAGGAAGGCAACGCCGCCATTGAGCCGCAGCGAGACTTTTCGCGAGCGGTCGACCACGGCAGCCGTGTCGACGCTGACCTTTCCGTCGAGCTTCAGCCCGTAATCCTTCAGATGATCCGAATAATGCATGATCTCGGCCGAGCGCAGCAGCGCCTTGGTCGGGATGCAGCCCCAGTTGAGGCAGATGCCGCCGAGATGCTCGCGCTCGATGATCGCCGTCTTGAAACCGAGCTGGGCGGAACGCACCGCCGTGACATAGCCGCCGGGGCCGGAGCCGATGATGATGACGTCGTAGTTCTCAGCCACGATTTTTCTCCTTGATTCACAGTTCCAGCATGACGCGCACGAGCGGCGTCAGCGCCTTGCCGATGTTTCGTGTGTTTTCGGCATCGAGGTGGACGCCGTCGAGCGGGGTGGTTTGCGCCACCGTGCATGCATCGAAGAAACCGCAACCAACCTCGTCGGCAAGGGCAGCGTAGAGCGGCGCCAGACGGGTCGAAGCATCGTCACCGCCGGCAAACATTTCCTTGAATTCGGCATTGTCGGTGCGGCTGACCACGGGCGGTGACACGATCAGGACCTGCGGCGCCGGCCAGTCGAACGGGTAGTCGTGACCACGCACGATGTCGATCAGACGCTGGATGCCTTGCTTGGCCGCGACTGGATTGCCGTGGATCCACGGCTTCATATCGTTGGCGCCGAGCATGAAGACGATCAGATCGATCGGCGCATGCGTTGTCAGGATCGTCGGCAGCAGCCTGGCGCCGTTACGATCGGCGCCGGCCAGATGATCATCGAACGCCGTGGTGCGGCCATTGAGGCCTTCGGCAATGACTTCGGCGGCACCGCCGAGCCCCGCCTGCAGCACGCTTGGCCAGCGGTCTTCAAGCGGGTGGCGGCCACCTTCGGCGTTGTAGCCCCAGGTCAGCGAGTCGCCGTAGCAAAGAACCGTCTTCATGCGCCCACCTGTGCGTTAATCAAACCGCGTCTCAACCGCCAGCGCACGAACAGCCAATCATGAAGGCAAAAAGGCTGGTGAAGACTATCCGCACCGCCCTCTCCCTTCCTAGACCAGCATGCCCATCGGGTTCTCAATCAGCCGCTTGAAGGCGACCAGCAGTTCGGCACCGAGCGCACCGTCGACGGCGCGATGGTCGGTCGACAATGTCACCGACATCACGGTGGCGATTTTGATCTCGCCGTTCTTGACCACTGCCCGCTCTTCGCCGGCGCCGACCGCCAGGATCGTCGCATGCGGCGGGTTGATGACCGCGGCAAAATCCTTGATGCCGAACATGCCGAGATTGGACACCGCCGTGGTGCCGCCCTGGTACTCTTCCGGCTTCAGCTTGCGGCTGCGCGCGCGGCTGGCCAGGTCCTTCATCTCGTTGGAGATGGTGGACAGCGTCTTTTCGTCCGCCTTGCGGATGATCGGCGTGATCAGGCCACCCGGGATCGACACCGCAACGCCGACATCGGCATGCTTGTGCTTGACCATGGCGCTTTCCGTCCACGACGCATTGGCATCCGGCACCGCCTTCAGCGCCATCGCCATCGCCTTGATCACCATGTCGTTGACCGACAGCTTGTAAGTGGGTGCGTCGCCCTTTTCCGTTTTCTTCACCGGGGCCGCCGCATTGATCTGCGTGCGCAGCGCCAAGAGCGCATCGAGTTCGCAGTCGAGCGTCAGGTAGAAATGCGGGATCGTGGTCTTGGCCTCGACCAGACGGCGCGCGATGGTCTTGCGCATATTGTCATGCGGGACCAGGTCGTAGGAGCCTTGCTCGAATAGTTTGAGCACCTGATCGTCCGACATCGCCTTCACGGCAGGGGCAGCCGCCGGAGCGCCGGCGGGAGCCTTGGCGGCAGGCGCCGCCTTGGCGCCGCCACCGGCAATCGCCGCGTCGACATCGGCCTTGACCACGCGGCCATGTGGGCCGGTGCCGGTCACGGCGGAGACGTCGACGCCGGCTTCCTTGGCGATACGGCGCGCCAGGGGTGAGGCAAAGGTGCGGTCGCCCGACGATTGGCCAATCTCCCCCCTTGTGGGGGAGATGCCCGGCAGGGCAGAGGCGGGCGTGACAGAATGAGACGTTTGCGGGACAGCGCCCCCCTCTGTCGACTTGGTCGACATCTCCCCCACGGGTGGGGAGATTGGCGCTTTATCCTGCTTGGCCTCGGCTTTCGCTGGTTCGGCAGCCCCACCGCTTTTCGCGGCAGCGCCCGCATCTTCACCCTCGGCAGCCAGCACGGCGATCAGCGCGTTGACCTTGACGCCCTCGGTGCCGGCGGGAACGACAAGCTTGGCAACCGTGCCCTCATCGACTGCCTCGACTTCCATCGTAGCCTTGTCGGTCTCGATCTCGGCAATGACATCGCCCGGCGAAACCTTGTCGCCTTCCTTGACCAGCCACTTGGACAGATTGCCCTCTTCCATCGTGGGCGACAGGGCCGGCATGGTGATGTTGATTGGCATTTTGTCCTCCCGCCCGGTTCAGCGATACGTGACGGCTTTGACCGCCTCGATGACCTCGCCGATATTGGGCAAGGCCAGCTTTTCGAGGTTGGCCGCATAGGGCATCGGCACATCCTTGCCGGCAATGGTGATCACCGGAGCGTCGAGGAAGTCGAAGGCGCGCTGCGACACCTGGTTGGCGATATGGTCGCCGACCGAACTCTGCGGGTAGCCTTCCTCCACCACGACCAACCGGTTGGTCTTCTTGACCGAGGCGATGATGGTGTCGAGGTCGAGCGGCCGGATGGTCCTGAGATCGATGATCTCGACGTCGATGCCCAGGCCGCGCAGTTCGGCCTCGGCCTTGACCGCATAGGTCATGCCGATGCCGAAGGAGACGATGGTGACGTCCTTGCCGGTCTTGTGGATGCGCGCCTTGCCGATCGGCAGCACGAAATCATCCAGCTTCGGCACGTCGAAGGACTGGCCGTAGAGGATTTCGTTCTCGAGGAAGATAATCGGATTGGGATCGCGGATCGCAGCCTTCAGCAAGCCCTTGGCGTCGGCGGCGGTGTAAGGCATCACCACTTTCAGGCCCGGAATGTGGCTGTACCAGGCGGCATAGCACTGCGAGTGCTGGGCGGCGACCCGGGCGGCGGCACCGTTCGGTCCGCGGAACACGATCGGAGCGCCCATCTGGCCGCCCGACATATAGAGCGTCTTGGCGGCCGAGTTGATGATCTGGTCGATCGCCTGCATGGCGAAGTTGAAGGTCATGAACTCGACGATCGGCTTCAGGCCGGCCATCGCGGCACCCACGCCGACGCCGGCAAAGCCGTGCTCGGTGATCGGCGTGTCGACGACGCGGCGCGGTCCGAATTCCTGCAGCAGGCCTTGCGTGATCTTGTAGGCGCCCTGGTATTCGGCGACCTCCTCGCCCATGACGAAGACATCGCCATCGCGGCGCATTTCCTCGGCCATGGCATCGCGCAGCGCCTCGCGCACCGTGGTCGAGACCATTTCCGTGCCGGCCGGAATATCCGGATCGGCGGCGATTTCCGTCTTGGGGGCGGCGGCGACCGGCGTGGCCGCGGGCTTTGCGGCCTCAGCCTTGTCCTCGGCTGCTGGAGCCTCCGCCTTATCAGGCGCTTCCGCCTTGGCGGGAGCCGCGGACTTGCCGATGTCTCCGGCACTTTCGCCGTCCTGCAATAAAACAGCGATCGGCGTGTTGACCTTGACGCCTTCGGTGCCGGCGGCGATCAGGATCTTGCCCAGCGTGCCTTCGTCAACGGCTTCGACTTCCATCGTCGCCTTGTCGGTCTCGATCTCGGCGATGACATCGCCGGCGACGACCTTGTCGCCCTCGTTCTTCAACCACTTGGAAAGATTGCCCTCTTCCATGGTCGGCGAGAGAGCGGGCATGAGAATTTCGATCGGCATGTCCTTGCCCTCCCGTTACAATACGATATCGGTCCAGAGCTCGGACGGATCCGGCTCCGCGTCGTTCTGGGCAAATTCGGCGGCGTCCGCAACGACGTCACGAACCTCCTTGTCGATGGCCTTGAGCTCGTCCTCGGTCGCCCACTTCTTCCCGGTCAGCCGCGCCTTGACCTGCTCGATCGGGTCATGGTCCGAGCGCATCTTCTGCACTTCTTCCTTCGAGCGGTATTTCGCCGGGTCGGACATCGAGTGACCGCGATAGCGGTAGGTCTGCATTTCGAGAATGATCGGTCCGTTGCCGGCGCGGCACCATTCGGTCGCCTGGTCGCCGGCGGCCTTCACGGCGCGCACGTCCATGCCATCGACCTGGATGCCAGGGATCTTGAACGAGGCGCCGCGATGCGAAAAGTTGGTTTCCGCCGAAGAGCGCGAAACCGAGGTGCCCATGGCATAGCGGTTGTTCTCGATGATGTAGATCACCGGCAGCTTCCACAGCGAGGCCATGTTGAAGCTTTCATAGACTTGGCCTTGGTTGGCCGCACCGTCGCCGAAATAGGTCAGCGAGACATTGTTGTTGTCGCGGTAGCGGTTGGCGAAGGCCAGCCCGGTGCCGAGCGAAACCTGCGCGCCGACGATGCCGTGGCCGCCATAAAAATGCTTTTCCTTGGAGAACATGTGCATGGAGCCGCCCTTACCCCGCGACAGGCCGCCACGACGCCCGGTCAGCTCGGCCATGACGCCACGCGGCGACAGCTCCATCGCCAGCATGTGGCCGTGGTCGCGATAGGCGGTGATCATCTGATCGCCGTCGATCAGCGCCATCTTCATGCCCGTGACGACCGCTTCCTGGCCGATATAGAGGTGGCAGAAGCCACCGATGAAGCCCATGCCATAAAGTTGGCCGGCCTTTTCCTCAAAACGGCGGATGAGCAGCATGTGCCGGTAGGCGGCAAGCTCTTCGTCCTTGGTGAATTCGGCAGGCTTGGGGGCCGAAAGCCCCGATTTACCGTCGGATTTGGATTTGGCAGGCGCTTTTCTGGCGGCGGTAGCCATGCATCACTCCCTGTTGGCGTCTCTTTGTGGACATTAGAGCAGATGAAATCTGCTCTGGGGAGATGAGCTCCTCCCCATCGATTTATGGGAAGCTAACACGCGTAAGAGCGTTGCGCCATGCCGAATTTGCATAGCTGGCATGCACCTAAGCGATTAAAATCATTGAAAATATTGCCGATTAACTGGATATCAGTTATTTCTCGACGGACGGCAACATGATGGTGATTTCGTCTGCCTGGGACAGATTGAGCGCCTTGCGCGCCTGCTCGTCGAGCATGTCCTTCTCAAGCGTGCCTTCATGCATGAGCCGAACGCGGCGCTCGAGTTCCATGCGGCGTGCCTTGATCGCATCGAGCTGGCCTTGCAGCGCTACCGTCTGGGCTTCCAGCTGGTATTTCGAGTAGATGCCGAATTCGCCGTGATAGGCATGAAAGCCGAAATAAGCCAAAAACGCCGCGCAGAGCGAGGGGATGATCAGCCGGCCGGTGTTTCTCTGCTTGTGCTGACGCGTCCACATCGCCCGATTCCTCTCGGCCGCGAACTCAGGCGGCTCACGATCTTTTTCGCTCGATTGTGCTTAACGGACGGTTACGGATGACCGGCGGGGCCCTGTCGAAATGAAAAAGGGCGGGAATGCTCCCGCCCTTTCATCCGATATTCGACGTTAGCGTGCTTACGGATCAGCCCTTGACCACCGACTTGCCGGCGTAGCTTGCTTGCTTGCCGAGCTCTTCCTCGATGCGGATCAACTGGTTGTACTTGGCCATGCGGTCGGAGCGCGACAGCGAGCCGGTCTTGATCTGTCCGCAATTGGTGGCGACCGCGAGATCGGCAATGGTCGAATCCTCGGTTTCGCCCGAGCGGTGCGACATGACGGCGGTGTAGCCGGCCTTGTGCGCGGTTTCGACGGCGTCGAGCGTTTCCGTCAGCGAGCCGATCTGGTTGACCTTGACCAGAATCGAATTGGCAACGCCCATGCGAATGCCGTCGCGCAGCCGTGCGGTGTTGGTGACGAACAAATCGTCGCCGACCAGCTGGGTCTTCTTGCCGATCAGATCGGTCAGGTACTTCCAGCCTTCCCAATCGTCCTCGGCCAGGCCGTCCTCGATCGAGATGATCGGATAGTCGGCGGCAAGCTTGGCCAGGTACTTGGCCTGCGCCTTGGGGTCGCGCGTCTTCTTCTCGCCCTCATAGACGTAGTTGCCGTCCTTGAAGAACTCGGTCGCGGCGCAATCGAGGCCGAGCGCAATCTCCTCGCCCGGCTTGAAGCCGGCCTGCTCGATCGATTCCATGATGAAATCGAGCGCCACAGGCGCACTTTTCAAATTCGGGGCAAAGCCGCCCTCGTCGCCGACATTGGTGTTGTGGCCGGCATCCTTCAGCTTCTTCCTCAGCGTGTGGAAGATTTCCGAACCCCAGCGGACACCTTCACGCAGCGTCGGCGCGCCGATCGGCAGGATCATGAATTCCTGGAAGTCGATCGGGTTGTCGGCATGCGCGCCGCCATTGATGATGTTCATCATCGGCACCGGCAGGAGATGCGCCTTGGTGCCGCCGACATAACGGTAGAGCGGCAGGCCGGCTGCTTCGGCGGCGGCCTTGGCCACCGCCAGCGACACGCCGAGAATGGCGTTGGCGCCGAGCCGGCTCTTGTTGGGTGTGCCGTCGAGCTCGATCATGGTCTGGTCGATGTGGATCTGATTTTCGGCTTCCATGCCGCCGATCGCCTCGAACAGCTCGCCATTCACCGCCTCAACAGCCTTGAGCACGCCCTTGCCGAGATAGCGGGCGCCGCCGTCGCGCAGTTCGACGGCCTCGTGGGCGCCGGTCGAAGCGCCCGACGGCACCGCCGCGCGGCCCATCGAGCCGTCTTCGAGAATGACGTCGACCTCGACGGTCGGATTTCCACGGCTGTCCAGGATTTCACGCCCGACAATGTCGATGATGGCGGTCATTGCGATGTCCTCGATTGATCTTAAGAAGCGTCGCGCACGTCTTAGCCAAAGTGCCGTAAAAGGCAATCGGCCGGCTCGCAATTATTGCCGTGGCGTCAGCCTAAAGCGCGTCGCGTTTGAACGGATTCAAACGGATTCAGGCGCCGCGCTTTAGATGTTTGTTTTTATGCATGTCGTTCTCCCAAAACCGGGGCCACTTTTTGGGCGACATGCATCACGATTCACGAAGCGCAAATCGCTGTCATCATAAGTCATGTGCGGCAGAGCGGCTTCCGGCTATGGTGCGGATGCGCGGGGCGAAACAGGAGGAGTTTCGCCATGTCCCAGTTGAGTGGTATCGTGAGTCTGTTCCTGATCGCGGCGGCCTTTCTGACGTCGTGCGACAATCAGCAGTCGCCGCCCAAGGCTGCGGCGCCCTTGTCGGCGCCGCATATAAGCGGATAGGTGTGCCTCGAATCCAAAAGGCCCCGTCGATCTCTCGACGGGGCCTTTTGCTTGCAGGCATCAATGCCAGTAAGGCGTGACCTTGTAGTAGTCATAGGACGCGTCGCGTGCCACCTCACCATCCGCGCCGGCCAGTTCGTTGATCGAATAGGCGGGTGCGGCCTTCAGCTGTTCCTTGGAGAACGGCACGACATAGCCGCCCTTGTCCTCGTCGTAGTCCAGGCTTGCCCACGGTATCGCGTGATACTTCTCGCCGATGCCGAGGAAGCCGCCAAAACCGATCACTGCGAACATGATGCCGTTCGACGTCTTGTCGAGCATGACGTCCTGGATGCTGCCGATGCTCTTGCCCTCGGTGTTGTAGACCGACGTGCCAATGACTCGCGAAGCCGCGATGGCCTCGGTGTGGCCAGTCTGGGTTGTCATGATCTTGCTCCTCATTGTCGTTAACTCTGCTTGGACAATGAGGGGCGCGGGCGAAAGTTCCCGACTTTTTTCGGCTGCGGGCCGGTCACTCCGCGAGGATGAAAGTCACCTTCATGTTGACGCGATAGGCGGTAATCTTGCCGTCCTCGACGACGATCTTCTGATCCTGGATCCAGGCGCCTTCGACGTTCTTCAGGGTTTTCGATGCGCGCGCAATCCCCTGTTCGATGGCGTCCTGAAAGCTCTTGTTCGACGACGAGGTGATTTCGGTGACGCGGGCGACGGACATGGCTTCCTCCTGCCAAAACGCTCATTTGCCGGGCAAGCGTACAGTCGGCTTATGCCGATCACAAGCGCCGACAGTCGGCGAAGGATGTGCCTGGCTTAGTGACCCTTGGCGATGCGATCGAATGCCATCAGCCGCTCGAGCAGGGCCGGCATGTCCTTCAGCGGCAGCATGTTCGGGCCATCGGAAGAGGTCGAATTATCCGGATCCTGATGGGTCTCGATGAACACGCCGGCAACGCCGACGGCGACGGCGGCGCGTGCCAGAGTCTCGACAAAGCGGCGCTCACCACCCGAGGAGCCGCCCTGCCCGCCCGGCTGCTGCACCGAATGGGTGGCGTCGAAGATCACCGGCGCGCCGATCTCGGCCATGACAGGCAAAGCGCGCATGTCGGAGACCAGCGTGTTGTAGCCGAAGGAGACACCGCGCTCGGTGGTCAGCACATTGGCGTTGCCGGAGCCGGTGATCTTGGCGACGACGTTCTTCATGTCCCAGGGGGCAAGGAACTGCCCCTTCTTCACGTTGATCACCTTGCCCGTTTTGGCGGCGGCGACCAGCATGTCGGTCTGGCGCGACAGGAAAGCCGGAATCTGCAGGACGTCGACATGCGGCGCGACGATGGCGCACTGCTCCTCGGTGTGGACATCGGTCAGCACGGGGAGCGAAAATGCCTTGCGCAGTTCGTCGAAGACGGGAAGTGCCGCATCCATGCCGGCACCCCGCGTCGCCGACAGCGAAGTGCGGTTGGCCTTGTCGTAGCTGGTCTTGTAGACGAGGCCTATGCCGAGCTTGCCGGTCAGTTCCTTCAGCGCGCCGGCCATATCGAAGGCATGCTGGCGCGATTCAAACTGGCAAGGGCCGGCGATCAGCGCCAAGGCTGCATTGTTGTCGAAGACGACATTGCCGACGGTTACCGATGAATTGGGCGCCAGGGGTATGCTCATGGGATCTCCCGGAAGATGAAGGCCGCGCCCTGTCCGGGTGCAGGCCGCACGACAATATCATTGCCCGCTATATCGTGTTGGATGGAATTGGCTGCAAGCAGCCGCGATGTGACATCGGCGCTCCGGACCGAAAAGACCACCGCGGCGAAGCGAAGGTCCGTCGGCGCACCGGCCGGCAGGCCAAAGCGCGCGGTGAAAGAGGCTGGGTCGAGCACGCTCAGATCCGCATTCGGCAAGTGAAATGTGCCGCCCCGGCTGTCGGTGGTCGGATTGTCCACCGCCACCGAAATCAATCCATGCTGTTCGGCAGGTTGGTCGCTGACAGCTACGATCTCGACAATTCCAGTGGCGCCGTTGGCGTGCGCCTGCAAAGCCGCACGGTCCACGTCAGGCGCGTTGACCCGCTCGCAGGCAAACAGGAAAGCGTCCGTGGCCTTGGCTCCCGCCGCAAAGGCGAGCTTGAACGATGCGACGTCGCTTTTGCCCGCCGGGTCCGTGAAGGCGCGCGAAAAGCTAAGCGTGTCCCCCGCCGAGATGCCGGCCTCGAGGTAGCGCGCATGATCGGCATCGGCATTGCCGGTAGAGAGAACCATGGCGGAGAATCCCTCGTCACCACGGTTGTCGCGATAGATGCGGTCGCGCGCGACGAAGACATTGCCTTCGGCAATGGCCGTCGTCGCGGCCTGCGAATCGCCGACAGCCAGTGGTTCGAGATAGGTGCCGTCGGCGAGGAACACACAACAGTTTTCGGTCCCGAAGGGATGGACCCCGGTCGGTGCAACGACGAAGCCGAGCGTGGTGAGCCGGGCTCGCGCCACATCGAGGCTCTGCGTCGGCAGCACCAGATGATCGAGCGGATGGGCGCCGGTGGCTGTGGTTCGGGTCATGCAGGCGCGATGTGCATCATTCCGCAAACCGGTTCAAGACTTGATCGCAATCCGGGCCGGTCCACCCGGCTATTTCATGGGACGTCGAAAGGCCGGAGCGTGGTCTCGATCAGCTCCCCGCGACGACATCGGCGGAGTAGCGCAGCTCGCGCAGTGGTTTGACCTTGCTGGTGGTCCGCGCATAGAGCGGGTGCGCCTTGTAGGCGGCCAGCGCGGCGTCATCGGCGAATTCCGCATAGACGACCACATCGACCTCATCCGACAGCGGGTCCACCTTGGTGTTCAAGGTGACCTCGAAAAGGCTGGAATGAGGAATGTTGCCGAGCGCCAGCAGGCCGGTGCGCACCGCCTCCACGTCCTCCTTACGCCGCGCGCTGAAGAAAACGATATGCCGGATCAAAGCCGCCTCCTCGATCTAAATGCCGGAGGTCTTTTGTGACGGCAGCACGGCGGCGTCAATCGACAAGGATGTCGCGGCCGCCGGTCGTTCGAGCAGACGTTAGATATTGTTGGTGACGGACCGCGCGAAGTGCGTGGCGCCCCTCACCGTTGAGTCGAGATACCGGCCCTGATTGTATATGCCATCCCAGATCAGGAAAAACGCGATGGCGGCAATGACGACTACATAACGCATGGCTAAATCTATCGCACACGCAATGCCGCAGCCATAGGCGTTTTTGGCGCGTTCGGCCTTTGCTGTGCAAAAGGCAGATCCACACCGGCGAGAGCACCCACTTGGCACAGCCCAGCTTGCAGCCTGCCTCTTGAAGTTCCCCCTCATGACGTGGAAGATTGTCGCAAGGATTCACTGGGAAGCGCTGAAGCTCAGGCGAAAAAGGGCGCGCGCTTCGTTCGAGACCGCCGATCGCCGAACCGGTCAGCTGCCGGAACCACGCAACGGTGTTCGAACCTGGCGAATGAACCGCGAGAACCGGGGCTCGGCAATTTGCGCCGACACCGCGGAAGTCAGGGGCGCGTGAGATGGCACACAAGGAACATCATGGCATGGCGTTGAGCGACGCGATCAGGCTCGACGAATTCAATTTCGCCGAGATCGTCAAAGGTCTGCCGGCCAAGGCACGCATGGTGCTGTCGGCGGCGATGAACCTGCCGCGCGGTTCGCTCAAGGTCAGGATGCCGGACGGCCGCGCCGTCCTCGTCGGCGGCAAGGGACCCGGCCCGGACGCCGAACTGGTGCTCAAGAACTGGCGCTTGCCCGGCCGCGCCTTTTCCGGCGGCACGATCGGCGTTGCCGAATCCTACATGGATGGCGATTGGGATAGCCCTGACGTGACCAGCTTCCTGGAGCTGTTCGTGATCAATTCGGCCATCGGCGAGCGTATCGCGGGCGGCACCAGCTGGCTCATCAACACCGTCCAGCGCATCCGCCACTGGTTCAACCAGAACACACGCACCGGCTCGAGGCGCAACATCTCGGCGCATTACGACCTTGGCAACGCCTTCTACAAGGAATGGCTCGATCCGAGCATGACCTACTCCTCGGCGCTCTATACGACCGGTGCCAACGACCTGGAAAGCGGCCAGGCCGCCAAATATCGCGCGCTGGCGAAGGATATCGGGATCGATCCGAAGGACCATGTGCTGGAAATCGGCTGCGGCTGGGGTGGCTTCGCCGAATTCGCGGCGCGCGAGATCGGCTGCCGGGTGACAGGGCTGACAATCAGCCGCGAGCAGCACGATTTCGCCACGGCGCGCATCGCCAAGGCCGGACTTGCCGACAAGGTTGACATCAAGCTGCAGGATTATCGCGACGAAACCGGCACCTATGACCGCATCGCCTCGATCGAGATGTTCGAGGCGGTCGGCGAGAAATACTGGCCACTATTCTTCAGCAAAATGAAGGCCTGCCTGAAGCCCGGCGGCACTGCTGGCCTGCAGATCATCACCATCAACGAAGCTTCTTACGACACCTATCGCGCAAGGCCGGATTTCATCCAGCGCTACGTGTTCCCCGGTGGCATGCTGCCGACGCCGTCTATCCTCAAGGCGCTCGGCAGGGATCATGGCCTCGCCCATCTGCGCGAACACGTGTTTCCCGACGACTATGCCCGCACGCTCGCCGAATGGCGCCACCGGTTCTGGGCGTCATGGGAGAAGATCGTCCCGCTCGGCTTCGACGACCGCTTCAAGAAGCTCTGGGAGTTCTACCTGCACTATTGCGAGGCCGGATTCCGCGCCAGCTACATCGACGTGCGCCAGGTGGTCTACAAGGCTTATTAGATCGACGCCGCGGTGACGGCATGGAACCGAGCTTCGAACGGAAGTGGTCAGAGCAGGATGCGGTATTTCGCGAATCCTGCCTCGCCCTCACCCGCCGGTTCGATCTTCAGCGATTTCACCCGCCCAATAAAATCCTTCGCCTTGGCGCCGGTTTCGAACACGGCGCTGATTCCGGGCAGCGGCATGAACGACCAATTGTCGTCCGGCGCGGATGAACATACGCAGCCGGGGAAGATCAGCCCTTGTCGTCGTCGCCCTGGGTGATCAGTCGCGCGCTGCGCTGACCCGTCGCGTAGATCCATAGCCAGCTCAACGAAACGGCGAGCCGGTTACGAAAGCCGATCAGGAAATAGATGTGTGCAATCCCCCACAGCCACCAGGCCGCCCAGCCGGTGAGCTTGATCCAGCCGAAGTCGATCACGGCGGCACGCTTGCCGATCGTGGCGAGATCGCCGTCATGCCTATAGTGGAACGGGCGCGAGGTGGTGTCGCCGGCAAGCCGCGCCTTCAGCGTGGCGGCAACATGCCGGCCCTGCTGCTTGGCGGCGGGCGCCACTCCAGGAACGGGCCGCCCGTCAGGCCGCAGGACATGAGCGGCATCGCCGATGACGAAAATCTCCGGGCTGCCAGGGACGGTCAGGTCTGGCTCGACGAGCACCCTGCCCGCCCGGTCCGCCGCCGCGCCGAGCCACTCGGCGGCCGGTGAAGCGGCAACGCCCGCCGCCCACAGGATCGTCTTCGCCGCCAGGTGCTTGTCGCCGAAGACGACGCCCTCGGCGTCGCAACGCGTAACAGCCCGGCCGAGTTCGACCGTCACGCCGAGCCGCTCGAGCGCCTTCGAGGCATAGTCGGAAAGCTTCGGTGCGAAATTGGCCAGAATACGGTCACCGGCCTCGATCAGCACCACGCGCGTGTCGCGTGTATCGATGTTGCGGAACTCGCCATGCAGCGTGTCATGTGCCAGCTCGACGATGGTGCCGGCCAGTTCCACGCCGGTCGGCCCGCCACCGACGATCGCAATGGTCAGCAGCGCCTGGCGTTTGGCGGGATCGGTCTCCCGCTCGGCCTGCTCGAAAGCCAGAAGTATGCGCCGCCGAACCGTGGTGGCGTCCTCCAGCGTCTTCAGGCCAGGCGCGAAAGGCTCCCACTCGTCATGGCCGAAATAGGCATGGCGGGCACCGGTGGCGAGCAGCAGCGTGTCGTAGGCGACCGCGCTGCCGTCTTCGAGCAGCACGCGTTTGCCGGCGCGATCGACGCCGACGACATTGGCGAGCAATGTCGTCACGTCCTTACGCTTGTGCAGCAGATGGCGGACCGGCCAGGCAATCTCGGATGTCGCCAGCGCCGTGGTCGCCACCTGGTAGAGCAGCGGCTGGAAGAGGTGATGGTTACGCTTGTCGATCATGGTGATGCGCACCGGCGCACCGCCAAGCGCACGTGTGAATTCGAGACCGCCGAAACCCGCGCCGACGACGACGACATGATGGCTGGCTTGGTTCATCTCAATTCACCCCAATGCATCTGACCTGATGTAGGTATTTTTGTGCACTGCAACAACGCTCCATCCTTTGATGATTGCCCGGGAGTCGCCTTCGAATGTCGTGAATGCACATGTCGGGCACCGTGGCCCGGTATAGCGTTCTTCAAACGGCACCACGAGGTGAGGCATGGCCAACGATCGAGACGACGCCGCTCCGGCGCGGTATTCTTCGCCGCCCTGTTTCATGCATGAACTCGATCCGGAATTCAGAGCGCCTCTGAGCGACTGGACCGATGTGAGACGCTGGCGCAAGCCCGAGCGCGAACGCCTGATCACGGCCCGCCTTGCCGTTTCGGCCGACGCGAGAACGGTCATGTCGCAACGGATCGCCGATGGCCTCGACGCGATCATTGGCAAGATCGCCGGCCGCATGGTCAGTCTTTACTGGCCGTTTCGCGGCGAGCCGGACTTGCGGCCATGGATGGCGTCCGTCAATGCACGCGGCGGCCGCACCGCCCTGCCCATCGTTGTCGAGAAAGGGCACCCGCTGACCTTTCGCACCTACGCGCCGGGCGACAGGCTGGAGAAAGGCGTCTGGAACATCCCGATTCCAGCCGAGGGCGATCCGGTGCTGCCGGACATCGTCATCTCACCGATCGTCGGCATCGATCCCCAGAACTACCGCCTGGGTTATGGCGGCGGCTTCTTCGACCGCACGCTGGCCGCGATGCCGTTCAAGCCCCTGGTCATCGGCGTCGGCTACGAGCTGCAGCGCATCGCCACCATCTACCCGCAGCCGCACGATATCCCGATGGATCGGGTGGTGACCGAGGCATTCAGGATCGGTTAGCGGTGTTGAGATTCAGGTTAGGCCGAGTCGAGAATGGCGGGTTCCGAGAACCGGAACGGAGCGGACGTTAGAGTCCGTGAGTGCCGGAAGCACAGGAAACCGCCGTTCGCAGGCCGGCATCACCTGAATCGATATAGCTCAGGCCATTTCCGGCTTCATGCCCATGGCCGTGCGGTCGACGATTTCGCGTAGCGCAAAAGATGAGTTGATCTTGGTCACATGCGGCATCGCCGACAGCCATTCCTTGTGGATGCGCTCATAGTCGACGAGATCCTTTGCCGCGATCCTGAGAATATAGTCGTACTCGCCCGACATCAGATGGCAGGACAGCACGTTCGGACAGCGCTTGATCGCCGCCTCGAAATCCGACAGCGTCTTCTCGAATTGTCCCGACAAGGATATGTGCACGATCGCCGTCATCTGGTGGCCAAGCGCAGCATTGGAGAGCCGGGCATGGTAGCCGCGGATGGTTCCGGATTTCTCCAGATTGTCGAGCCGGCGCGAACAGGCCGACTGCGATAGACCGACCTTCTCGGCGAGTGCCGCATTGGGTATCCGGCCATCCTTCTGCAAAGTCTCGAGAATGGCGATATCAATCCTGTCGAGCGGCATTTTTCGTGAATCCTGCGAAAATCTGACTGTTTTGCGCAACGATTATCGAAACACTGCCGCTGGCGCAAGCGCATTCGCAAACACTTGCACACCGATTCGTGGTTCACTCCTGCAATACAGGGAACGAGCCCAAAAGGGCCGGATCAGGAGAAGAAAAATGCGCGTCGGCTGCCCCAAGGAAATCAAGAACCACGAATATCGCGTCGGCCTCACGCCCGGCTCGGTCCGCGAATATGTCGCCCATGGCCACGAAGTGCTGGTCGAGACGGGAGCCGGAGCCGGCATCGGGGCCGATGACAACGCCTATCGCGCCGCCGGCGCGACGATTGCCAAGACGGCTGCCGACGTGTTCGCCAAGTCGGACATGATCGTCAAGGTCAAGGAGCCGCAGCCCACCGAATGGGCGCAGCTTCGCGAAGGCCAGATCCTGTACACCTATCTTCATCTTGCTCCGGATCCGGAGCAGACCAAGGGCCTGCTCGCTTCCGGCGTGACGGCAATCGCCTACGAGACCGTGACCGATGATCGTGGCGGCCTGCCGCTGCTGGCGCCGATGTCCGAGGTCGCCGGACGCTTGTCGATCCAGGCCGGCGCCACGGCGCTGCAGAAGGCCAATGGCGGCCGCGGCGTGCTGCTCGGCGGCGTGCCCGGCGTGCTGCCCGGCAAGGTCACCGTGCTTGGCGGCGGCGTTGTCGGCCTGCACGCTGCCAGGATGGCGGCGGGGCTTGGCGCCGATGTCACCATCATCGACCGCTCGATCCCGCGCCTGCGTCAGCTCGATGACCTCTTCGCCGGCCGCGTCCACACCCGTTACTCGACGGTCGAGGCCCTGGAAGAAGAGTGTTTTTCGGCCGATATCGTCGTTGGCGCCGTGCTGATCCCCGGTGCCGCGGCGCCGAAGCTGGTTTCGCGCGAAATGCTCTCAGGCATGAAGAAGGGCTCGGTGCTGGTCGACGTCGCCATCGACCAGGGCGGCTGCTTCGAGACCTCGCACGCCACAACCCATGCCGATCCGACCTATGAGGTCGATGGCGTCATCCACTATTGCGTCGCCAACATGCCGGGCGCGGTGCCGGTCACCTCGGCCCATGCGCTCAACAACGCAACGCTTCACTATGGCCTGCAGCTTGCCGACAAGGGCCTGAAGGCGCTGATCGACGACCACCATTTGCGCAACGGCCTCAATGTCCACAAGGGCAAGATCACCAACCGGGCTGTCGCCGAGGCACTCGGCTACGAACTGGTCGAGCCGAAAGCCGTTCTGGCCGCCTGATTTCACAAAAAGACTGCTTCTTCCCGTCTCACCCGCCGGTTTCATGCCGGCGGGTTTTTCTTTGGGATCGAAGCAGGCAACAAAAAAGCGGAGCCAAAGCCCCGCTTCCTCGATGTCGAGATTTGCCGCCGGTTCATCCGCGGTCGGCCAATCGATCGACAATCGCGTTCTATCGCGATTATGCGACGGGAGTACGACAGCGTCTCCTGTCGGCGATCCCAGCGCCTCATGCGCGCTCGATGCGACACTGGTAGCAATTGTTGCGAGCCGAACGGACATGGACGTAGGCGATATCGTCGCGCTCGAACAGCGCCTCTGCCCGTGCGGCGATTGCTCCGGTCGGGATGACACCGCCACTGCCATAGACGATGCGATCATCCCTGCCATAGCCGCGCACGATGTAGTCGGGACTTTCGAGGATCTCGGGAAGCGCCTCGCTTCCGGCGGCGCGTTCGCATTCCTCGGCATGCAGGAAGATCGGCCCGGTTTCGGCGTAGGGCTGGAGCTCCGGAAATGGCCGGTAGGCCAGGATGAGGTAAGCGTCGCCGGCGGCGATGTTCTTCAGGCAGTGCCGGCAAGGCATGCCGTCACCGTCGGAGATCTTTCGCTCGGGCGTGTCACCGTAAGCATCGGGACCGCCCCGCTGCAGGTTCCTGACATCGTCGGTCGGCAACGCTTTGAACTGGATGGTCATGGTGAATTTCTCCGGTGTCGTTGACCGGAAATTATGTCGCCAGGTCCGCGCCTCCCACCCGATTCCTGCCAAGGTGCAGGACCGATCGATTCTCGGCAATCGGTCCTGCGACCAGTTCTGTTCGGATCGGGTTTTGTCCGTCCGGCATATTGCGCCGGCTAAAGAATACTGTCCCGCTCAGCGGATAAAATCGTCGAAGCGGCGGAGCGTCACGCGCCGGTTCTGCCAATTCTCGTTCTGCGTTTGCACGAGCAAAAACTCCTCACCGTAACCAACCGTTTCCAGTGCATAGCCGGGCACACGGAATTGGCGCACCAGTGTGCGCTTGAGCGAAGCGGCGCGCTGTTCCGACAGGGCCTGGTTCGACTGGAAGGAGCCGACGGCGTCGGTATGGCCCTCGATCAGCACGCGGGCACCCGGATCGCGGCGCAGGATGCGCCGCAGCGCGTCAGCAATGTTCTCGATCTTGTCGTATTGCGAGTTGGAAATGGCCGCCGAACCGAAGGCGAAATTGATCGACTGGATATCGATCGAGCGGGCCATGCGGCGCAAATCCGGGCGCCGCTTGAATTCGCGGATGGTGACGCGTTCATTCGGCCGCAGCTTCACACGCGGTGCCGCCTCGAGGTTCCTCTCGATCGTCGCGGCCGAAGGCGTTGTCGCCTGGGCGGCGGCAAGGCTCGGCATGGCAATGGCCGCGATCAGCGCGGCGGCAAGTGTACGGCGGGTCAACATGTCTTCGTTTCCTTCGGCCTTGGCCGCATTGATGGTGCGGGCAACATGCCAAAGGCAGCCTGAAGCGCCGATGAACGACGGGGGCAGATTCCGGCTGGCATCACGGCCGCATGACGCTGGCCGAGCGTTCGGCGAAAGGCAGCGGATGCACGGTCTCTTTCTTTTGCGCCACAGGTGCAAAGCCGAGCTTCTGATAGAGCGGCAGAGCCGCCGGATGATCGAGCGTGCAGGTCTGCACCGTCACCCGCTTCGGACCATACGACCACGCGGCGGCGATCGCGGAGCCCAGGAACCAGCGGCCGATGCCCTGTCCGGTGGCATGTTCCATCATGCCGAAATAGGCAAGTTCGACTTCTTCCGGCAGATGCGGCTTGAGATCGAAGAAGCCGGCCGGTGCCCCGTCGAGATAGAGCACCCTGATGTCGCGATCCTCGCGGTGGATGCCGGCGGAAAGCTCGTCATCATCCAGTCTCAGCACATTGACCCAGTGCCATTTGCGCCCCACCCGGTCCATCAAATACCGGTAGAAATGCAGCGGAATGTCCTTGGTCTTCAGCAGCGCGACCTGACGGTTATAGGGCACAGGCGGCAAATAGGCCGGCGGCACGTGCATCTCGAGAAATGTCACAGTGACTTCGATGTCTTCCAGCGCGCCGTTTTCCATTGCCGTCATTCCTTGCCGGTCACGACAGGCGTGTCGGAAAGCCCACCCCACTCCGTCCATGAGCCGTCGTAAAGCCTGTTGTCGGTATGGCCAAGCGTTTCCAGCGCCAGCGTTGCCACCGCCGCGGTAATGCCGGAGCCACATGAGGTGACGACGGGTTTCGACAGATCGATACCGGCCTCCTCGATCACCTTGCGCAGGCGGTCCTTCGACAACAGCTCGCCATTTTCCGACAGCGCCGAATAGGGCAGATTGCGTGCGCCAGGCATATGGCCGGAGCGGATACCCGCGCGCGGTTCTGGCTCGGTGCCGGTGAAGCGGCCCGGCCCACGGGCGTCGGCGATCTGGCTTTCCCCGGTGTCGACGATCCGGCGCATGTCGGCGAGGCTGGCGACGCGACCAGCGTCGAAATCGGCATGAAATACGCTTGGCGCGATCTTCGTCGGTTCGGCCGTTACCGGCCGGCCGGCGGCTTTCCAGCCATCAAAGCCGCCGTCCAGAATATAGGTCTGGAAGACGCCCATCACCCGGAACATCCACCATGCCCGAGGCGCGGAGAAGAAACCCGGGCCGTCATAGACGACGATGGTGTCATCGGCCGAAACGCCCATGGCGCCCACATACTGGGCGAAGTGCTGCGGCGACGGCAACATGTGCGGCAGCGGCGAGTCCGGGTCGGAAACGGCATCCTGATCCAGGAACCGCGCGCCCGGAATGTGCGCCGCCTCGTATTCGCCGCGCGCATCGCGCTTTTGCGCCGGGAGATACCAGGACGCATCGATGATCGTCAGACCCGGCTCGCCGAGACGCTGCTGCAGCCAGTCCGCATCGACGGTGAAAGGGCTGTCCTCTGCCATTCTTGTTCTCCTGCTTCGTCTTCGGCCAACATTGAGCCTGCCTTCTTGGCCGACCGCAATCCTTTGGCTGACCTTCGGTTCGGGATCATGTTCGGCTCGACAATCCGGATGTATTGTGAGCGCACGACATGTCTGCCGTGGCAGTGCGTTGATTCCGATTGTTTTCGTGTTTCGTGGCGAGTACGGAGTGATGGTTATGATCTGGGGTGGGCGGGGTCAATAAAATCTCGACATGAGCAATCTCCTGTTTTCCCGTGTTCCCAGCAATCCGGTTTCGCTCGGGCTTGTTTGCAATTTTATTGCGCACTATCCGCCTTTTGACGGTTACGAGTTCGGCTTGATGGTGAAGACGCTGCGCTATCAACTGGACCAGCAGACACACATGATCGGCTCGATTGACGACGCCATCGTCGCTTATGTCGGTTGGATACAGACCAGCCGCGAGATAGCAGAAGCCTGGGCGACGAACGGCGGACCACTCAATCCCCTTCCCGGGGGCGACGCCACCGCGGTGACGGTTCTGGCGACGCGGTCCTCGTCCCACATCCTGCCGATGATCAAGAAGGCCAAGCTCATCAACCTCGACAAGTCGGTATTCTGGAAACGCGACTTCATCGACAACCGCGGCTCGGTCAAGCGTGCCGTCCGCAAGCGCGACGTCTGATGGATTCGGCCGACTCCGCCGAGGCGCTGACGCAAGAAATCCTCATCCGGCTGGATGATCGCTACGCCGCGATGTTCGTGCGCATCTGGCGGCCGGCCGGCACGTCGCGCGCAACGGTCTTCTGCCTGCACGGCTTCACCGGCAATGGTGCCGACTTTGACTACCTTGCCACATTCCTGTGCCGCAATGGCTTCCTGGTGATCTGCCCAGACCTGTTGGGACGCGGGCGCAGCGCCTATCTGGGTTCAGGATACGATATCAACGTCTACTCCAAATGCCTGCGTGCGCTTGGCGAGTTCGCCGGGACGGAGAACCACTTCATCGGCACTTCGTGGGGTGGCACGATCTTGCTGTTGTTCCTGTATATGACTCGTTCCAAGGCCGCGAAAATCGTTCTCAACGACGTGCCAATGCTCGGCGGGCCGAAGGTCGACGCGATGAGAAGCGGAGTCACGAAGGAAAGTGCGCTCAAGTTCGAGACCCGCGCAGCGGCGAAGGAGTATCTGGGCGCCTCCAGAGCCGTCATGGGGTCGGTCGAGGAAACGGTCTTCAACCGCTATGTCGAGAACAGAATCGCCGCCAGCCCGGATGGCTTCCGACTTGCCTATGACCCGGCCACGACCGGAAACTTCGACGCCATGACCGGGCGCGATTACGATCTGTTCCCAATCGCAGCCAAGATCGATGCCCGCATCCTCATGATGTACGGCCGCGGCAGCCAAGTCATCGACCGGCAGGCCATCGACCGCACGCGAAAGGCACGGCCCGATCTGTGGCTTGCCGACAATATCGATGCGGGCGATCCGCCGTCGCTGATGACGCTGGACCAGGCCCTGCTCATCCTGGGTTTCCTGTCTGCTGTCTGAAACTGGATTTGTCGTGGCGGGGTTGGTTTCGGAAAATGCATTTCGACGATTTATACAGTGAATATATCGCCGCGACTTATGATCGCCAAAGCTCGGCTGAAAATCCCGCCAAGATCCTGATTTGCACGACTCCGCGAACCGCCGGGCATTCCTATTGCCAGGTCTTGCAGCAGTTCGGCCTTGGAATACCCACCGAATATTTTCAGTGGCAATATGCCTTGCCGTTGATGAGACGATGGTCGGCCGACGACACCATTGACCTCGAAAAACTCAATGAGCAGGCGCCGGTCTTCGGTCGGCATCTCCTGAAGAAGAGGACTGAAAACGGCGTATTCGGCGCCAAGATCTTTTTTGAAAACCTGCCATTCGCGCGCAGTTCGATCGGCGATGACGACGGTAACTCGTTCTACGTGTTCCTCTCCAGGAGAAACAAGGTAGAGCAGACCATAAGCCTGCTCTCGATGCTCCATACAGGCCAGCCCTTCGACAGTCAGGAGACACTGCCTGGGATTCCCACGGTGACAATTTTGAGCGAGAGGGTTGTCCGAGATACCGCGCAGTACATTTTCGACAGCGAGATCAGGTGGAAAAATTACCTGAACAGCATTGATCGCCAGAGAGTGGCTGATGTTTGCTACGAAGACTTTGTCGCGAACCAGCAGGAAAACGTATCCGTCACAATGAGCAATTGGTTCCCGGACTTCGAGCTGAAGTCAAAGGCCATATCGACAAGCAAGCGCTATGCGCATGATGTCGAGTTCAAGACCATGGTCGGAAGGCAATTCGGGGACTACATCCGGCGGTTTTGGCGAGAACGCGCCTGACGTTGCGCTTCATCGACGCGAAACACTGACCGAAGACCCCTCCGCCGGGCGTAATGCCAGCGCATAGTCGAACCGGATCACATCGTCGGCCCGACTGAAGGCGAACTGGCGTACCACGGCGAGAATAGCCTCCTTTACTTCCAGCCGGCCAAGACGGGCGCCACCGCACATGCGCGGTCCGGTGAGGAACGGAATAAAAGCCCGTCGGTCGAAGCTGTTCTCGATGAATTCCTTCCTGCTTGCGTCGAACGTGCGCGGGTTTTCCCAGAAGGCTGGATGCTGGTGCACGCCGATGATCGATACCATGATCAGCTGCCCGGCGCGCAGGTCGCGGCCGTCAAGAACGGTATCGGCGCCGACTTCTCGGGTCAGAAACGGTATCGGAGGGAAATAACGCATCGTCTCATTGATGATGCAATCGGTATACGGCGTGAGCACCTCGCCCGAGAGTATCTCGGCATGGATGCGCTCCTGCACCTGCTGATTGGCCCCCAGCCGGTCGATGACCCAAAGTGCCGTCGTCACTGTTGTCTCGACGCCGGCGAAGAAATTCATGACGAACTCCTCGACCGGCGAAAAGCCTTCAACGTCGTGGGCCTCGCTTCTGAAGCGGTCCATCTCGGCCGCCGCCCGTGGGTCCGCCATCAGCCGCGATCCGAAATCGGCGATCACTGCACGGGCGTCCTTGATCGCATTCGCGCGTTCGGCGGTCGTCGGCGACACCCAGGAATAAAATTGGAGACGCCTCAGCACCTCGCGCACCCTGTCGAGCAACACGAGTGTCGCCGCCATATCGGGAACAAGGCCGAAAGCCCGGTAAAATATCGTCATTGACGCAGCAAACAGGGCTTGCTGAATCGCGGGCAGCGTCGCCTCGCTCCCGGAAAGACTGGTGGCATAGATTTCCGCCACGGGATGCTGCTGCGCCGACCTGGCGGCTGCCAAATAGATATCCTGGGTAATGGCGCGCCGGACGGACCAGTCTTCATCATTGGTGTTGAAGCGGCTGAATCCGAGCGCCGAGATCAGAGAGAAGTTCTTTCGGAAAAGCTCCGGCGCCTTGACGATTACGTCGACGGCCTCGGGATTGTCGAAGACAGTCACATTGCCGAGGTCACGGGCCTTTCCATTAGGCCCCACCTGCCCGCTTTGGGCAAAAAGCGCGTAGACGAGATTGTTTAGAACGCTTTCGATTTGCGCCTGATTGTCCATCAATGCCCCCAAGCAGCCATGAACGCCACAGGCATCGCGCTGACGTCTCGACCAGAAAACCCAGCTCTATCATATTTGATTCGCAGGGATAAAAAGCCCTCTGTGGCAAACGCGTAACACTGCCCGACCTAATTATTTGACCAGCTATGACGCCAGATGCCGCTACGGTAATGTGCGGGTGGGCTAAAGCGAATTTATTTTGATTCCAGGCGGGGAAAAAATGCGAAATCATGTTTCAGGCAAGCTTCTTGCCACGGTTGCGGCGTCTGCCGCCTCGGTGACCTCGATCGGCGTGGTTGCAGCCCATGCGGCTGATGCACAGGTTACCGACCAGGCCGTGGTCGATTCCCGCATCAAGATCGCGTTTGAAGGCGCGGTCTATCAGTCCAATGTCGACAAGGTCGGCGACACCAGCGACAAGCTGGGCAGCGGCAGTGACTTTGGCGATCTCTATGGGTCGGTAGCGCTGACCAAACAGATTTCTCCGGATGTCGACTGGCGCATCGCCGGCGCTTTTCACGCCGGACAGGATAATGACTTCAATGTGGACGCGACGGTACCCGGTGGTGTTGTCGGTCTATCGTTCGGCAACAGCTACAATTTTCAAACGCTGGATTTTGATGTCGGCAAACACGTCCAAGTGCAGAGCGCCGACATTCGCTTCTTCGGCGGCGTGCGCTTGCTGCACTCCAAGGAGGAATTGAATTTCAACGTGAGCGCAACGCCGGATGATCCAACCGACAAGGGCGGCAATGTCGACAAGCTCGGCTCATCGGAATTCTATGGCATTGGTCCGCGCCTCGGCGCCGAAGTCTATTATCCGCTCAGCGAGACATGGGGGCTCACCGGAGCGGTTTCCGGCTCGGCCATGTGGGGCCGCCGGACGGACAAGATCAGCTTCCACGTACATGAGGACGATCCGAGCGATCCTACGCCCGATCCAGATGTCGACGTCAGCGAAAGCGAGCATTCCAGCGAGGTCGTGACGAATGTCGACCTTTCCGGCGGCGTGACCTTCAAGCCGTGGGAGAACACCACGTTCACCGCTGGTTATCGAGTTGAGCAGTGGCACAATCTTCTTCTTCTCTCCGACAAGAGCACCCAGACGTTCCACGGGCCGTTCCTGCGCCTCGAAGTCAAGATGTAGCCCAGCGGTTCGGGCTATCGAACTCGGACTGCAGCGTCGAATGGATTGCAATTGACTGAACTGGACGTGGTGTTTGAATCCAAGGTTGCGGTAAACGGCAACGTCAAACTGCACTACACGGCGGCGGGCTCTGGCCCGCCGATTGTGTTTTTGCACGGTTTTCCGGATCACGGGATGGGATGGCGACGACAGCTGCAGGCGCTTTGCGGGCGTTATCGCGTGATCGCGCCGGACCTGCGGGGCTTCGGACAAAGCGATGCGCCGCAAGGATACGGCAACTATGTGTTGGCAAACCTGGTCAACGACGTGCTGGCCGTTCTCGCAGCCGAAAAGCTAACCCAGGCCGCGATTGTCGGCCACGACTGGGGCGCCATTATCGCCTGGTGGCTGGCCATACGCGTGCCGCAGGTCGTGCGCCATCTCATTTTGTTGTCTACGCCGCACCCGCGCAATCATCTGCGCGCTATCGCCGATCCGGCCAATGCCGAGATCACGGAATATATACGTCGCTTCCAGGTGCCGGGCGCAGCCCAGATGCTGGATATCGACGAACTCACAGCCTGGGTGGCCGATCCGCAGGACAGGCAGGCCCTAGTCGACTCGCTCAGGCGATCCGATCCCGAGGCGATGCTCGGCTATTACAGAGCCAACATACCGCTTGGTAAGGTGACCGATGTCGGACCACTGCCTCTCGTCAAGGCGCCGACCCTTGTGCTGTTCGGCACCGACGATCCCTATGTTCCGGTAAACGCTTTCGATGGCACGTTCCGCGAGGTCGACAACGTGACCGCACTGGTGGCGTTGCCAGGCGCCGGCCACTTCATTCACCACCAGGCGGCCAGGTTCGTCACCGAGCAGATCGAAGCGTGGGTGGAGCGCCCGCCTTCCAGCTTCCGCCACTTTGGTTAGGTGCGTCGCGAGAGCACGAAACGGTCGAATGTAGCTTGCCTAGCTTGCCGGCATCGGGCCAAAACGTATGCGGAAGCGCCGGTTTTCGCGGCCTTTCTTCTCGATCTTGCCGATGTGGATTTCACCGACTTCGCCGGTGCTCTTCACATGGGTGCCGCCGCAGGGCTGGCTGTCCACCGAAGCGTTGTCGCCGATACAGACCAGGCGGATATTGCCGGTGCCGACCGGGGGCCGGACGTTCTTGGATTTCACCAGGCCGGGGTTGGCGGCCAGTTCCTCGTCGCTGATCAATCTGGTGAAGATGGGGTGGTCGGCCCGCACCAGGTCCATCAGGCTCGCCGTGACGTCATCCCTGGAGAAGCTGGCATCCGGCATGTCGAAATCGACGCGGCTGTCGTCCTCGGAAACCGCGGCACCCGTGATCGGAAATGGACAGACGACGGTGAGCAGATGGCAGGCGGCATGCATGCGCATCAACAGATGCCGCCGCTCCCAGTCGATCGCCAGCCTCACTGTCTCACCGATCCGTGGCGCCGCCTGTTCCGGCGCCGGCACATGGATGATCTCGTCCTTGGTCTCGCCGGTAATGGTGGCGGCAATGGCGATGCGGCTGCCGTCGCCGCGCTCGAGATGACCCATATCGCCCGGTTGACCGCCCGACGTGGCGTAGAAGATCGTCCGATCGAGAATGATGGCGCCGCGGTCGTTGATGGCAACGACCGTCGCGTCCGCCGTGCGCAGATAGGCGTCGTCGCGAAACAGCGCATGTGTCTTGTGCGGCATCACGCGACCTTTTCGAACGGCACCGAAATCTTGCTCTTCAGCTCCATCCAGCCTGGCACCGGCAGCTGCTTCCCGCGCAAGAATTCCGGATTGAACAGCTTCGACTGATAGCGTGTGCCGTAGTCGCAAAGAATGGTCACGATGGTGTGGCCGGGGCCCAATTCCCGAGCCAGACGGATCGCGCCGGCAATGTTGATGCCGGTCGAGCCGCCGACGCAAAGGCCTTCTTCCTGGATGAGGTCGAAGACGATCGGCAGCGCATCCTCGTCGGGGATCTGGAATGAAAAATCCGGCGTGAAGCCTTCGAGATTGGCGGTGATGCGCCCTTGCCCGATGCCTTCGGTGATCGAGCTGCCTTCGGACTTCAGCTCGCCGCTGGTGTAGAAGGAGTAGAGCGAAGCTCCCAGCGGATCGGCGAGCGCGATCTTTACATCCTTGCTTTTCGCCTTCAGCCCGAAGGCGACGCCGGCCAGCGTTCCGCCCGAACCAACCGCCGAGACAAAGCCGTCGACCTTGCCACCGGTCTGGTTCCAGATCTCCTCCGCCGTGGTACGGATATGGCCGTCGCGGTTGGCGACATTGTCGAACTGATTGGCCCAAATGGCGCCGTTCGGCTCCGTGCCCGCCATCTGCTCGGCCAGCCGGCCCGATAGTTTCACGTAATTGTTGGGGTTCTTGTAAGGCACCGCGGGCACCTCGATCAGTTCGGCGCCGAGCAGTTTGATCGTGTCCTTCTTTTCCTGGCTCTGCGTGTCCGGAATGACGATGACGGTGCGGTAGCCGAGCGCCTTGGCGACCAGCGTCAATCCGATGCCGGTGTTGCCTGCCGTTCCCTCGACGATCACACCGCCGGGCTTCAGCAGCCCGCGCTGCTCGGCGTCACGGATGATGAACAGGCCCGCGCGATCCTTGACCGATTGGCCCGGATTCATGAATTCGGCCTTGCCCAGGATCTCGCAGCCGGTTTGCTCAGAAGCTTTGTTGAGGCGGATCAGAGGCGTGTTGCCGATCGCGTCGATCACAGAACGGGGCATTCAGGATTCCTTGTGTAGGTGCGCCGAACCCTAGAAACCCGAAGCTTCGGTTTCAAGGCAAGAATTTGTCTGGTCCAGTCGCATTTGCGGTACTGTTGTTGCACCAACGCTTCCCGAGACCGCTCTCTTACGCCACTGTTCATTTTCCAGCTGAGGTTGAAAAGCAGCTTTTCATTCGATTTCTTCATCGCTAGAGCAAAGCACCAACAAGTCGACAGGGCGCAGCATGACACTCTACCGGGCCAACCCGAAGCACGGCGTCGCCTGGATCACGGGCGGCAGCAGCGGCATCGGCCGTTCGCTGGCCAGAGATCTTGCATCCCAGGGCTATGCCGTGGCGGTGACGGCGCTTGACGACGATCCGATCGACACGCTTGTCGTCGAGACCGCGCAGATGCCGGGCAGTGTCACGGCCTTTCCCTGCGACGTCACCGACGAACCGCGCATGACAAGAACCGTCGCCGCGATCGAGAAGGAACTCGGTCCCATCGTGCTCGCCATCTTCAATGCTGGAAACTACATTTCGACGCCGGGTGAAAATCTCGTCGTCAACGACTTTCGCCGGTCCTTCGAGGTCAACTATTTCGGCATCATCAATGGCCTGGTGCCCGTCATGGAACGCATGCGCGTGCGGGCGCGCGGCCATGTCGTGCTGGTCGGCTCCGTCACGTCCTATTTCGGCTGGCCGACAACGGCCGCCTATGGCGGCACCAAGGCGGCAATCAATATCCTGGCCGAGTCGCTGAAGTATGATTTCGACAAGATGAACGTGCGCATCCAGGTGTTCAATCCGGGCTTCATCGACACCCCGCTGACCGAGAAGAACATGCTGCCGATGCCGGGACTGATGCCGGTCAGCCGCGCGTCGCGCCGCATGGCGCGGGGCATCAAGTCCGGCGGTTTCGAAGTCACCTTCCCGCGCCGAACAAGCTGGCCCCTGAAACTGCTCAGCGTCCTGCCGAGGCCGCTGTGCAGAGGATTTATCAGCCTGATGACCAACTGGAAGGCGCGGCCGCTGCATTACGACCGCAAGCCGCCAATCGAATAGGGTCGCTGGCGAAGTTGGCGGGCGCCCCGCTTCGGGCCGCCGTTTGCCTGCGGTGGCCGCCGCCATAGGTTGAGAGATTGTTTGCGTGGAGTCTGCGATGGGGCGACGGATCGTGCTTGCTGTGCTAGGTTTTGTCGCCATCCTCGCACTGGCCATCGTGCTCGGCCCACGCGTCCCCGTCGACACCACGATCCGCTTCGATCCCTCGGTCATCGGCGACGATCCGCAGGCCTATGTGGCAAAGGTCGAAGCCGCCATTCCCGGAATCCGCGACGGGCTGGAGAAGGAGATCGTCTGGGCCAACCCGATGCTGCATGCCAGGACGCCGCTGGCGATCGTCTACATCCACGGCTTTTCCGCATCGAAAGGCGAGGTCCGCCCGCTGCCGGACGAAGTGGCCGACCAACTCGATGCCAATCTCTTCTACACCCGTCTTACCGGTCACGGGCAGGACGGCGCGGCGATGACGCAAGGCAGCATCAATGCCTGGATCAACGACTATTTGGAGGCGCTCGCCATTGGCCGGGCGATCGGCGACAAGGTGATCGTCATCTCGACTTCGACCGGCGGCTCGCTGGTCACATGGGCGGCAACGCAGCCGGGCGCATCGGACGGGGTGGCGGCGATCGCGTTCATCTCGCCGAATTTCGGCGTGAAGGCTTCGGGTGCCGAAATCCTGACCGTGCCATGGGGAAAACAGATCGCCAGGCTGGTTGCGGGCAAGGAACACATCTTCGTGCCGCGCAACGCGCTGCATGAAAAATTCTGGACCTACCGCTACCCGATCGAAGCGACCTTGCCGATGCAGGCGCTGACCGACCTTGCCTATGGCGCCCCGGTGGAGAAGGCGACCATCCCTGCTTTGTTCATCTTCTCGGATTCGGACAAAGTGGTGCGGCCCGACCGCACCCGCGAGATCGCCGGGCGCTGGGGCGCGCCGCATGAACTGGTTCCTGTCGACGACACCGGCGACCCGGACAACCACGTCATCGCCGGCGACGCGCTGTCGCCATCGACCACGGCCTTTCTGGCGCAAAGGATTGCCGTCTGGGTCGAGGCGGTGGTCAAGTAAGCGGATGAAAAAAGGGGCGACCGAAGCTTTGCTTCAGCCGCCCTTTTTGTCGGTCCCGGCAATCAGCCAGCCTGAGCCTGACTGATTGCGATACGGTCTGGCTTACGCAGCCCGCGCCGCCGGACGCTTGCCGCCGAAGCGGCGCTTATTGTTGCCTTTAAAGGCTGGCTTGGCGCCTTCCGGCTTGCGCTCGCCGGCGAAGGCCGGCTTGTCGCCGAAGCGCTTCTTGCCAAAACCGTTGCCTTTGTTCTCGCCACCGGGCCGCCTGCCGTCGCGACGACCATTGCGGTCATTGGCCGGTTCGAAGCGCTCGTTCTTTTCAGCCGGATTGCGCTGCGGATCGGGGCTGCCGAGATGGTCGGCAACGATCGGCAGCTTGGTGCGGATGATGCGCTCGACCTGGCGCAGCTTGCTGTTCTCAGAGGGATCGCAAAGCGTAATGGCGATGCCGTCCATGCCATTGCGGCCGGTGCGGCCGATGCGGTGGACATAGCTCTCCGCTTCGTCCGGCAGGTCGAAATTCACGACATGGCTGATGCCGGGGACGTCGATGCCACGCGCGGCAATGTCGGTCGCCACCAGAATGCGCACCGAACCCTCGCGGAAATCGTTCAGCGCCTTCTGGCGGGCGTTCTGCGACTTGTTGCCGTGGATGACGGCGGCCTTGAAGCCGTCGCGCTCGAGGTCCTTGGTCACCCTGTCGGCACCATGCTTGGTGCGCGAAAAGATGATGACGGACTTCATCGCTTCGTCGGCGAGCATCGTCGACAGCACCTGGCGCTTCTGCTTGGTGCGGGCAAAGACGACGCCTTGCACGATCTCGGCCGCTGCCGTGCTTTGCGGCGCGACTTCGACGCGAATCGGGTTCTTCAGCAGGCCCTTCGCCAGTTCGGCGATCTCATTGGGCATGGTCGCCGAGAACAGCACCGTCTGACGATCGGGCGCGGTCGCCTTGGCGATGCGCTTGACGTCATTGATGAAGCCCATGTCGAGCATGCGGTCGCCCTCGTCGAGCACCAGCCATTTGGTGTCGGCAAGCACGAGGTCGCCTTCACGCACAAGATCGGTCAATCGGCCGGGCGTTGCGATCAGGATGTCGACGCCGGGCGCAACCTTCTTCACCTGGCTGAAGCGCGAGACGCCGCCGAGCACGAGCGCGGTCGAGACATGCGCGCCCTTGGCGAGGATCTTGATGGTGTCCTCGATCTGCACGGCGAGTTCGCGCGTCGGCGCCAGAATCAGCGCACGCGCCGTCTTGGCGCGCCGCTTGGTGCCGAGAGCGATGATCTTCGACAGGATCGGCAGCGCGAAGGCCGCGGTCTTGCCGGACCCCGTCTGGGCGATGCCGAAAATGTCACGGCCTTCCATCTGCGGCGGGATCGCCTGTGCCTGGATAGGCTTCGGTTCGGTGAAACCGGCGTTATGGGTGGCCTTGAGCAGCGCGCCCGTAATACCCAGTGCGGCGAAACCGGTAAGTTCCGCGGTGTTGCTACCGGGCAAAGTGTTTTCGTTTGTCAAAATAATCTTCTTTCACGCGGCTTCGGCCGCAAACATCGATGGCGGCAGGGCGCAACCTGCCGTCGAACAAATTGTCATGGAACGACAAGGCGGCGGACGTTTCCGTCCGCGCGGCTGCGCTGTCGTGCCCGCGGGCATCATGCCACGGGGCTTTTTCGCCGCTTTGTGATGTACCGGAAAGAGGGGCCGATATACCGGAAAGAGGGAAAACAGACGCAACCAGTCTCATTCGTCGAGAAGGCCGGAGTGTCCCGGCCCAAGCGCCTATGTCGCCGCATATGGCCCAGTTCGCCGCCAAATGCAAGGGGCGTCATGCTGCAGCGCAACAAAGACGGGCGTAAGCGGCGCTTGCGCTCGCCTGCAGGCACGATTACCACGAAATGCCGCTGGCCTGGGAGGTAATCGATGAAGGACGTGCTGAAGGAACTCGAGCGCCGGCGCGAGATCGCCCGCATGGGTGGTGGCCAGGCGCGCATCGATGCGCAGCACAAGAAGGGCAAGCTTACCGCGCGCGAACGCATCGAAGTGTTTCTCGACGAGGGCTCGTTCGAGGAATTCGACATGTATGTCGAGCACCGCTCGACCGATTTCGGCATGGAGAAGACCAAGATCGCCGGCGACGGCGTGGTCACCGGCTGGGGCACGGTCAACGGCCGTCCGGTCTACCTCTTCGCCAAGGATTTCACCGTGTTCGGCGGCTCGCTGTCGGAGGCTCACGCCGAGAAAGTCATCAAGGTGCAGGAGATGGCGCTGCGCAATCGTGCGCCGATCGTCGGGCTTTATGATGCCGGCGGCGCGCGCATCCAGGAAGGCGTGGCCGCGCTCGGCGGTTATGCCGAGATCTTTCAGCGCAACGTGCTGGCGTCCGGCGTCATTCCGCAGATCTCGGTGATCATGGGGCCTTGCGCCGGCGGCGACGTCTATTCGCCTGCCATGACCGACTTCATCTTCATGGTGCGCGACACCTCCTACATGTTCGTCACCGGGCCGGATGTGGTGAAAACCGTCACCAACGAGACCGTGACCGCCGAGAGCCTCGGCGGCGCTTCCGTCCATACGACGAAATCCTCCATCGCAGACGGCGCCTATGATAATGACGTCGAAGCGCTGCTGCAGATGCGCCGGCTGGTCGACCTGCTGCCGGCTTCCAACACTTCAGAGCTTCCCGAGATCGAATGCTACCAGTCGGTCACCGACCATGATTTGTCGCTCGACCGGCTCATCCCCGACAACGCCAACAAGCCCTATGACATCAAGGAGTTGATCCTGAAAGTCGCCGACGAAGGCGACTTCTTCGAGATCCAGCAGAATTTTGCGAAAAACATCGTCACCGGGTTCGGGCGCGTCGAGGGCCGGACGGTCGGCTTCGTCGCCAACCAGCCGATGGTGCTGGCCGGCGTGCTCGATTCCGACGCCAGCCGTAAGGCGGCGCGTTTCGTGCGCTTCTGCGACTGCTTTTCGATCCCGATCGTCACCTTCGTCGATGTTCCCGGCTTCCTGCCCGGCACGGCGCAGGAATATGGCGGGCTGATCAAGCATGGCGCCAAACTGCTGTTTGCCTATGCCGAGGCCACCGTGCCGAAGATCACCGTCATCACCCGCAAGGCCTATGGCGGCGCCTATGACGTGATGGCGTCAAAGCATCTGCGCGGCGACATGAACTATGCCTGGCCGACGGCGCAGATCGCGGTGATGGGCGCACGGGGCGCGGTCGAGATCATCTACCGCAAGGACATTGGCGACGCCGAAAAGATCGCAGCCCATACAAAGGCTTACGAGGATCGCTTCCTGTCGCCCTTCGTCGCCGCCGAGCGTGGCTATGTCGACGAGGTGATCATGCCGCACTCGACCCGCCGCCGTATTGCGCGGGCGCTCAGGATGCTGCGCAACAAGGACATGCAGAACCCCTGGAAGAAGCACGACAACATCCCGCTGTGAGGCGCGCGCACCTGTTTTCAGCGTGGAATAATCGAGCGATGCGAATTCCGCGGCTTGGAATAGTTGGGTAATCGGATGATTGGCTTGCGCTACCGCGCGTCGAAGAGTTCGCGCAGCACCGGCACCAGCGCCAGCGGCAGATCCTCGGCGATCAGACCGGGTCCGAACCGGCTGCCGGCTTCGGCGTGCAGCCACACCGCCGCGCAGGTTCCCGCGAAGGGCGGCATGCCTTGTGCGAGCAGGCCGGCAATGATGCCCGACAACACGTCGCCCGACCCGGCTGTGGCCAGCCACGGCGCGCCGTTGGAATTGATCGCCGCCTTGCCATCGGGAGCAGCGATCACCGTGTCGGCGCCCTTGTAGACGATGACGGCATTGGCGCGCTCGGCTGCCGCGCGCGCCTTGGCCAGCTTCGGCAGGGTCTCATTCCCCGCGATATCAGGGAACAGTCGGCCGAATTCACCCTCATGCGGCGTTATCACCAACGCTGGAGCGTTCGGCTGACGGGCGGCTTCGAACAATGCCTCGGATTGGTGAGCCAGCGATGTGATGGCGTCGGCGTCCAGGACAATCGCATTTGCGTGGCTTGCGGTCGCCGACGCGCGCGCACCATCCTCCAAAGCCTTGATCAGTTGCAGGGCAAAATCGCCGACCTTGGGTTTGGGGCCGAGCCCCGGTCCGAACACCAGCGCTTCGGGATGGCGCGCCGTCAGGAATTCCTGCACCTCCTCGAGCGAACCCGCCTCTCGCAGCATGATCGAGGTCAGATGTGTCGCGTTCACCTGCATGGCATTGGGCGGCGACAGCACGGTGACCGCCCCTGCCCCGCTTCTCGCGGCGGCCATCGCCGACAGCCGCGCCGCGCCCGTCGCGCTGGGGCCGCCGGAAAAGACGCCGACATGGCCGCGCTTGTATTTGTGCGCGTCGACCGCCGGCGCGGGAAAATCCCGCAACCACAGGTCCGGCCCATTCTCGAAAGTCGAGACGGCGAGCTGGGCGATGATGCCGTCGCCGATGCCGATATCGGCGAGCACGATTTCACCGCATTGTCCGCGTCCCGGCAGCAGCAGGTGGCCAGGCTTTTTCCGTGCGAAGGTGACGGTGACCTCGGCGCGAAACGCCCGGCCCAATATTTCGCCGCTGGCACCCGAGACGCCCGACGGCAGGTCGACCGCGACCACCGGCAGGCGCAAGGCTGTCACGCTTTCGACAGCTTTCGCGGCATCGCCGGACAGCGGCTTGGACAGTCCGGCCCCATAGAGCGCGTCGACCACGATCGAGCCGGCCTCGGCATCAAATCCAGACAGCGGCCGCGGCTTGATCGGGCATTCCGAGGCCGCGAGCGCCGCATCGCTTTCCGGCCTCGGCGGTCCGGATGCCCAGATTGTGGTGCCGACGCCGCTGTCGGCCAGGATACGGGCGACGACGTAGCCATCACCGCCGTTATTGCCGGGTCCGCACAGCACATGGACGTGCATCGCCGAGGGATATCGCATGAGAACCTCGGCCGCGACCGCCTCGCCAGCTCGGCGCATCAGGCCGATACCGTCGACTGGACCGGCGGCAATCGTCAGCCGATCCGCCTCGCTCATTTCGGCGGGGACAAGAAGTTCGTTGCTCATGGATTGCCGATCCGCATTCGATCAAGCATTGTCCAATTTTCGATCCGAAGCAAACGGGGGAGTTGCCGAGATCAGGAGTCATATCGTAGGCATGAGGGCATCGCAGGCACAAGATTGCCTGAGGGATAGGCGATACGCCTAATCTTTGTGCGAACGCAGGTGCCGGCGCTGTGTAGGCTCCAACAGCCCATGCCGCTTCCGGTGCAGCGTATGACGTGAATTTGCATCCAGGTGCGGTGCGACTTTGAAATCGTATGAGAACGCTTCGAATCCGTCTAATTGGCATAGTTCGTGCTTGATGGAAGCGCAAGCGGGGGTTCACAACCCGTTTTTTTGGCAGTGGAGGCCACTTTTTACATGAAAAAGATCGAAGCGATCATCAAGCCATTCAAGCTGGACGAAGTGAAGGAAGCGCTTCAGGAGGCCGGACTGCAGGGCATTACTGTCACCGAGGCAAAGGGCTTCGGTCGTCAGAAGGGCCATACCGAGCTCTACCGCGGCGCCGAATATGTCGTCGATTTCCTGCCCAAGGTGAAAATCGAGGTCGTTCTTGGCGACGATGCGGTCGAAGGCGCGATCGAGGCCATCCGCAAGGCGGCGCAGACCGGCCGTATTGGCGACGGCAAAATCTTCGTTTCCAATATCGAGGAAGTCGTGCGAATCCGTACCGGCGAAACAGGCATGGACGCGGTCTGACCCGACCCCGCATTCTCCTAGAACGTCATCATAAAAAAACGTCATCACACAGGGATACATGACATGACGACAGCCAAAGACATCATGAAGCAGATCAAGGACAACGACGTGAAATTCGTCGACCTGCGCTTCACGGACCCGAAGGGCAAGCTGCAGCACGTGACGATGGATGTCATCGAGGTCGAGGAAGACATGTTCGCCGACGGCGTGATGTTCGACGGATCGTCGATTGCCGGTTGGAAGGCCATCAACGAGTCCGACATGGTGCTGATGCCTGATCCGGACACCGTCCACATGGACCCGTTCTTCGCCCAGTCGACCATGGTCATCCTGTGTGACATCCTCGATCCGGTTTCGGGTGAGTCCTACAATCGCGATCCGCGCGGTACGGCCAAGAAGGCCGAGGCCTACATGAAGTCGGAAGGCATCGGCGACACCGTCTTTGTCGGCCCGGAAGCCGAGTTCTTCGTCTTCGACGATGTGAAGTACAAGGCCGACCCCTACAACACCGGCTTCAAACTCGACTCAACCGAACTGCCGTCGAACGACGACACCGACTATGAGACCGGCAATCTCGGCCACCGTCCGCGCATCAAGGGCGGCTACTTTCCGGTACCGCCGATCGACAGTGCGCAGGACATGCGCTCGGAAATGCTGACCGTGCTCGCCGAGATGGGCGTGCGCGTCGAAAAGCACCACCATGAGGTGGCGGCTGCCCAGCACGAACTCGGCATCAAGTTCGACGCGCTGGTGCGCAACGCCGACAAGATGCTGATCTACAAATACGTCGTGCATCAGGTTGCCAATGCCTACGGCAAGACGGCGACCTTCATGCCGAAGCCGATCTTCGGCGACAACGGCTCGGGCATGCACGTCCACATGTCGATCTGGAAGAACGGCAAGCCGACCTTCGCCGGCAATGAATATGCCGGGCTGTCGGAAACCTGCCTGTTCTACATCGGCGGCATCATCAAGCACGCCAAGGCGATCAACGCCTTCACCAATCCGCTGACCAATTCCTACAAGCGTCTGGTTCCGGGTTATGAAGCGCCGGTGCTGCTCGCCTATTCGGCGCGCAACCGCTCGGCCTCCTGCCGCATCCCGTTCGGCTCGTCGCCGAAGGCCAAGCGGGTCGAGATCCGCTTCCCCGATCCGGGCGCGAACCCCTATCTCGGCTTCGCGGCGCTGCTGATGGCCGGCCTCGACGGCATCAAGAACAAGATCCACCCCGGCCAGCCGATGGACAAGGATCTCTACGATCTGCCGCCGAAGGAACTGAAAAAGATCCCGACCGTCTGCGGGTCGCTGCGTGAAGCGCTGCAGAGCCTCGACAAGGACCGCGGCTTCCTGAAGGCCGGCGGCGTGTTCGACGACGACCAGATCGACAGCTACATCGAGCTGAAGATGGCCGAAGTGATGCGCTTCGAAATGACCCCGCATCCGGTCGAGTACGACATGTACTACTCCGTCTGAGATCCAATCTCGGACTAAGATTCAATATGATATTCAAGCCCTTGAAAGATTTTCCTCTTTCAAGGGCTTTTTGCTGCGCTCCAATACGCCGTGCCTACTGATCGGCCCGCTCTCGCGCGCGCCGACTGGGCGGCGTATCCACGCTGACTTTTCGACGATCGCGCGTGCCCGGATTCATGAGCGCGGTCCATTGGCGCGCACGGCACGTCAATCCGGTGACGTTGGCCTCAGGCACAGTAAGGTCCGATGGATGACAAGAGGATCACTGTTCGATCGCGAACATGAAGCCAGGAGCGAGCGGCGCACTGTCTCAGGCTACAGTGACCGCTCGTCCGGCGCCCCCGCCAATGCCGCCGTTCAAGAAAACCCCGCCCGTCCGAACAGCATTGCGTGACGTAACTCCAAGGTCTGCGAATACGCATGCTGCACCGCGACCTGTCAACGCCACCAAGCGGACTGTGGTTAGCCGATTTCGCAACGTGAACAGATGCTTATGGAAGGATCTTTGCCACGGATAAGGGGCTGAAAAAGGCGATTTTTCGGGCTTTTCCGACAAATGATCACTGGAAACGCACACGGCCACGGCCGGGAATCCAGTAGGATTCTGACCGGCTGAATTGCCTGACTTTTTCTGGGTATATTCCGACGGGGATGCGATCTGCCGGCTAACGGGAAAAAGAACCCGGGCCCTTGGCCGGAGTTCTTGCGAGCGGGCTTGAGGGACCGTACATCGCCGCCACCACCATGATCAGCCCCGTTGCCATCGGGCTCAGACGGCGGAGGGCGACGTCCAAAGAGACTTGATCGCTCTCTATAAGGAAGCAGGCCTACAGGGTGATGGTTTGCTTGTAAGGGACCAACGAAAGCGCCGGCAACCCTGAGCAAGGCAATACTACCTGCGTCGATTGGAAATGGCGTCGACCGCTCCAAAGCTCAAACAGCGCGCCAAACTTGCATCACAGAAAAGACCCCGGCTTTCGCCGGGGTCTTGGGCAGATAGCTAGTTGGATGGACTTCAGACGGTCACGGCATAAACCCTTGGTCCGCGCCGTGACGAAGGCTTAAGCCGCGGCCGAAACCTGGGCGCTTTCCGAGACCGAAGCGATCGTCTTCAGGATCTGCGAGGCGATCTGGTAGGGGTCGCCCTGCGAGTTCGGACGGCGGTCTTCCAGATAGCCCTTGTAGTCGTTGTTGATGAAGGAATGCGGCACGCGGATCGAGGCGCCGCGATCGGCGATGCCATAGCTGAACCTGTTCCACGGCGCGGTCTCGTGCTTGCCGGTCAAACGCTTGTCGTTGTCCGGTCCGTAGACGGCGATGTGATCCATCAGGTTCTTGTCGAAAGCCGCCATGAGCGCCTCGAAATAAGCCTTGCCGCCGACTTCGCGCATATAGGCCGTCGAGAAGTTGGCGTGCATGCCCGAGCCATTCCAATCGGTGTCGCCGAGCGGCTTGCAGTGGTATTCGATGTCGATGCCGTATTTCTCGGTCAGGCGCTGCATCAAATAGCGTGCCATCCACATCTGGTCGGCGGCTTTCTTGGAGCCCTTGCCGAAAATCTGGAATTCCCACTGGCCCTTGGCCACTTCGGCGTTGATGCCTTCATGGTTGATGCCGGCGGCGAGGCAGAGGTCGAGATGTTCCTCGACGATCTGGCGCGCGACGGAGCCGACATTGGAATAACCGACGCCGGTGTAATACGGGCCCTGCGGTGCGGGATAGCCGCTCTCGGGGAAGCCGAGCGGGCGGCCATCCTTGTAGAAGAAATACTCCTGCTCGAAGCCGAACCAGGCGCCCTCGTCGTCGAGGATGGTGGCGCGCTTGTTGGAGGCATGCGGCGTCACGCCATCGGGCATCATGACTTCGCACATGACCAGCACGCCGTTGGTGCGGGCGGGATCGGGATAGACGGCGACCGGCTTCAGCACGCAATCGGAGCTGTGCCCCTCGGCCTGCTGGGTCGACGAACCGTCGAAGCCCCACAGCGGCAGCTGCTCGAGCGTCGGGAATTCGGCGAATTCCTTGATCTGCGTCTTGCCGCGAAGGTTGGGGACCGGAGTGTATCCATCGAGCCAAATGTACTCGAGCTTGTATTTCGTCATTCTAGCCTCTCGTTGCTTGATCACCGAACCTGGATGACGCCGGCGCGCCGAGCCATCCAGCAGCCCAGCTGCCAAGTCGATAAAATGCAATTCGTGTGCCATTTCCGCTGCGCCGGGTGCGTCAAAAATGCCCGTTCATCCCGGCGATGCAGCCGAGCCGCCTAAGCAATGCGCCACGATCGACCAGAAGCAGAATCTGCTTAAATAGCATGCAAATACTGATCTTTCTTTAGGCATCTTGCCTAAATGGTTCGCAGGACTTACTTTCATGAAAAGATGAATCGGCAAGGGTCCGCAGAAGAAAGGAGACAGCCCATGGAGATCACCTCAGCCCGTCCGTCGGCAAAAATCCTGATGTTCCCGATGGCAGCGCGCATGGCTGCCTCAAATTTAGGCGTGAAGGCTAAGTTCGCGGCAGAGCTTGCCTCTTTGCGCGATCATCCGCTTGATCATGGCGAGGCCTGGTACCACGAGGCTGCCATCGCGGAAGCCGAACCGCCTCGCAAAAGCTAGTCCTACAACAAGAAAAACCCGGCGCGATTGCTCGCGCCGGGTTTTCCTTTGGGCGCTTGAATTCGCCTACTCCTTGGAGTGCAGATTGGTGCCGAGCGTATCCTTCACGAAGATCATGCCGATGACCAGCGACATCGCCGCGATCACCACCGGATACCAGAGGCCATAATATATGTCGCCCTTGTAGGCACTCAGGGCAAACACCGTTGCCGGCAGCAGGCCTCCGAACCAGCCATTGCCGATGTGGTAGGGCAGCGACATGCCGGTGTAGCGAATGCGGGTCGGGAACATCTCGACCAAGATCGCCGCGATCGGCCCGTAGACCATGGTCACGAACAGGACCAGGATGAACAGGATAGCGATGGTCATTGGCCAGTTGACGGCCGCCGGGTCGGCAAACATAGCGAACGCGCCGCCAGCCGGGATATTGTAGACGGTGACTTCGGGCGCACCCGCTGCTTCATCGGTGGTCAGCAGCTTGTCCTTCACCGCCTGGTCGATCGGCACAGTAGCCTTTTCACCGGCGCGGATCGCGGCAGCGTCCAGCTTCAGTTCCGGGTTGGCGGCGACAAACGCGTCGAGCTTCTGGTCCGCAACCTTGATCGCCGCACGCTTCAGCGGATAGCCTCCGTCTTTCAGAGCCATGTTGACGGCTTTCACGAAGGCTGCGTCCTTGGCCTTGGCCTGATCGCCAGCGGCGACGGCGTCATAGGAAGCCACCGTCTCGTTGCCGATCTTGACTGATGCGGCTGTTCCGGCCGCAGCCGTCGACACCACGTCATAAGGAACCGAGTTCTTGGTCAGGAACGACGTTGCGATGTCACAGGACGTCGTGAACTTCGCCGTGCCGACCGGATTGAACTGGAACCTGCAGTCGCCGGGTGCAGCCGTCACCGTGGCGCGGGTGTTCTGCTGCGCCGTCGCAAGCGCCGGATTTGCAGCCCAGGTCAGCGCCTTGAACAGCGGGAAGGTGCAGACAATCGCCAGAGCAAGACCCGCCATGATGATCGGCTTGCGGCCGATCTTGTCGGAGAGCCAGCCGAAGACGACGAAGAAGATCGATCCGATCGCCAGTGCGATGGCGATCATGATGTTTACCGACTGCGCGTCGACCTTGAGCACGTTGGTCAGGAAGAACAGTGCGTAGAACTGGCCGTTGTACCAGACCACGGCTTGGCCGGCGGTGAGGCCGAGCAGCGCCAGCAGGGCAATCCTGGCATTCTTCCATTGGCCGAAGGCTTCCGTTAGCGGCGCCTTGGAGCCCTTGCCCTCATCCTTCATGCGCTGGAAGGTCGGCGATTCGGAGAGCGAAAGCCGGATCCAGATCGAGACGCCGAGCAGCAGGAAGGAGACGATGAACGGAATACGCCAGCCCCAGGCAGCATAGCTTTCCTTGCTCAGTGAAGCCTGTACGATCAGGATCACAATCAGCGACAGGAACAGGCCGAGCGTCGCCGTCGTCTGGATCCATGAGGTGTAGTAGCCCCGCCGGTTGTCCGGGGCGTGCTCGGCGACGTAAGTGGCCGCGCCGCCATATTCGCCACCCAGCGCCAGGCCCTGCAGCATGCGCAGGATGATCAGGATCACGGGGGCGGCGATGCCTAAGGTCGCATAACCAGGCAGCAGACCGACCAGGAAGGTCGACAGGCCCATGATCGTCATGGTGACAAGGAACGTATATTTGCGGCCGACGAGGTCACCGATGCGGCCGAACAGCAGTGCACCGAACGGGCGCACCAGAAACCCGGCGGCGAAAGCCAGCAGCGCGAAGATATTGCGCGTCGCTTCCGGAATGGTCGGACTGAAAAACGTCGAGCCGATGAACACCGCGAGCGAGCCGTAGAGATAGAAATCGTACCATTCGAAAACGGTGCCGAGCGAGGAAGCGAAGATGACCTTCTTCTCTTCCCGTGTCATGCCGCGGCTCGTTCTGCCGGCGGTCGATGCGATTGCCATTGTGTTTTCCTCCCGTGAGACCCGTTGTCCTCGAAGCTGCGCGTCAACATCCGTGTTCTCCTCCGAACGCGGACTCAGGGCAGCCATCAACGGGAAAAATGACAGAAAGTGCTGCCCAAAGGCAGCGCGTCTTTGGGATTATGACTTTGGTATTAGGTGCGTTGCGGGATGAAGCAGAGCGAGCGGCGGAGCCGTCATCCCTTGAGCGCCTCGAGCAAGCCGGCGGCAGCCATCATGTCGCGCTTGCGGGCCGAGCGGCGCGCGACGGCCTCCGCATCCTGCCCCCAATGCTCGATCTGCCAGTCCTCGTCGACATGCCCGGCAGCCCAGGCACCCTCTGCGTCGAGCGCGCCGAAATCGACAGCCAGCGCCAGCAGCGCCGAGCCGGTCAGCGAGGTCATCACATGGATGGCTGCGAGCCGCAGCGGTTCGGCCCGTTGGGCAAGATGGCTGCCCAGCACGGCGATGGTTTCGCGCGGCTGCTCGACGTGGATGATGCCCTCGGCGAGATTGAAGCGAGCCCCGAGCGTCCCCCTCGCCCAATCGAGGACCGGATCCCAATGTTCGTTCTGCCGCTCCACCAGCCCTTGCGGCACGTCGGCACGGTAGCAGAGCAGATCGGACGAGGCAAAGCGCAGAATGTCTTCCAGCACCGCCTGCGGATCGCTGGCGACGCCATCGATGGCGGTGTTCACAAGCCGCATAACCGGCATTGTCACCGGATCGATGGTCTCGCCCTGGGCGGCGAACTCATCGGCGACGAGCGCTGCCGCCGCCTCGGTCGGCAGCACCAGCAGCGCCTTACCCGGCGTGCGCACCGGCTTGCCGTCGAGATGCACGGCAAAGCCGTTCTCCACCGGCGCGACCGAGACGGTCTTGTAGAAGCGCTTAGGCAGATGCGTCTTCATCTGGATCTGGGCGCGACGCACCGGATCGGGATCGGAAAGATATTTGCCCGCTTCGAGGTCGTTGAGGATATCACGCATAAAAGTCTCTCTCACACCGGCGTCAGCTTGCGCACCGGTCGGTTGACGATGATCAGGCCGGCGGCAATCAGGCCAAGTGCCAGGAAAATGCGCATGGTCAGCGGCTCATTCAAGAACATGGCACCGCACAAAACGCCGAAAACCGGCGACAGGAAGGTGAAACTGGACAGGCCTGACGCCGGATAGCGCCGCAGCAGCCAGAACCACAACACATAGGTGAAGGCGACGATGTAAACCGCCTGGAAAAACAAAGCCAAAGTCGGCAGCGCGGTCGGGTCGCGAACGGGCGGACCGGCCAGAGGCAGCACCAATATGCCAACGATTGCAGCACCGGCGAGTTGATAAAGCAAAAGCTTTTCGGCGCTCGCCTCGACCAGTTTCGACCGCTTGATGAGGATGTTGGTCAAGGCCCAGAAAAACCCGGAGCCGAGGCTCAGGAGATCGCCGAACAGCATGTCCCCGTCACCGCCAAGCTTGTCGGAAAACACGGCGGCAAGGCCGGCAAAGGCCAGCAGCAGACCGAGGAATTTCCTCAACGTGATCTGCTCGCCGAGCAGGAAGTGGCCGCCGAGCAGCATCCAGAACGGCATCGTGTTGACCAGCAGCGTGTTGCGGGCGACGGTGGTGTGCTCCAGACCTACATAAAGGCAAAGGAACTCGATGCCGAAAAGCGCGCCGACGGCGATGCCGGCGAGCAATGTCCCGTCGCGCGTGAACAGCGCTATGCCGCGCCACCGACACCAGGCGAAGACACACAAACCGCCGATGATCGAACGCGCGATCGACAGGAAGACGGGGTCGTAGCCGGCATAGGAGATCTTGGCAGCGACGTAGTTCAGCCCCCAGGAAAAAGTCAGGCCGACCATGATGGCGGCGGCGGCCATGTCGACCGTATCGCGGCGATCAAGCTTATCGGTGGCGAGCGCGTCGGTGGCGCCGCTCACGATCAGTCCTCCGCGCTGGCGTCGTCGAAGCCGATCAGGTTCCAGCTCTGGCGCATATGCGGCGGCATCGGCGCGGTGACATCGATGACGCCCTTGTCCGGATGCGGAATGATAATGCGGCGCGCATGCAGATGCAGGCGGTTTTGAATGCCGCCGGGAAAATCCCAGTTGGTGTCGGCCTCGAAATATTTCGGATCGCCAAGGATCGGGCAGCCGATGTAGGCGGCATGAACGCGAAGCTGGTGGGTGCGGCCGGTATAAGGCTCCATCTCCAGCCAGGTCATCGTCTGTGCCGCCTGCTCGATGATGCGGTAGTAGGACACGGCGTGGTCGGCGCCCTTTTCGCCGTGCGCGGCGACACGGACGCGGTCGCCGTCCGGCGTCGGCTCCTTGATCAGCCAGGTCGAGATCTTGTCCTCGCGCTTCGGTGGCACGCCCTTGACCAGCGCCCAGTAGGTCTTCTTGGTCTCGCGGGCGCGAAACGCTTCAGCGAGCTTCATGGCGGCAAGGCGGGTGCGGGCTACGACCAGCACGCCCGATGTATCGCGGTCCAGCCGGTGCACCAGGCGCGGCTTCTCGCCCTTCTGGTTGCGCCAGGCCTCCAGCATGTCGTCGACATTGCGGGTGACGCCGGAGCCACCCTGCACGGCAAGGCCCGCCGGCTTGTTGAAGACGAAAACCTTGGGGTCCTCATGGATCAGCATCTTTGCGAGAACATCGGCATCGCCCTGGTTGCGGATCGAGTGGCCGGTCAGCGCGCTCTCGCCCTTCTTGTCCACCTCGAGCGGCGGGACACGCACCATCTGGCCGGGCTCGACGCGAGTGTCGGCCTTGACCCGTCCGCCATCGACACGGATCTGGCCGGAGCGCAGAAGCTTCTGCAGATGGCCGAAACCAAGGCCCGGGAAATGGGTCTTGAACCAGCGATCGAGCCGCATGCCCGCCTCGCCGGCCTCCACCGTGATCTGTTCAACGCCTGCCATATTCTTTTCGCTTATCCGTTTTCCGGCAGGGCTCGGCCCTGCTCTCGGCGCGGCAATAGCATTATGAAACGGTTCTTGCGAGCCAAAGTCCCAGAAACAGGGCGATAATGGCGCCAATGACGCTGGCAAGCGCATATCCGAACGCCGGCAGCGTGACTCCCCGCTCCCACAGCGTCGCGAAATCGAGCGAAAAGGCGGAGAAAGTGGTGAAGCCGCCGAGGATGCCGGTGGCAACGAACAACCTAAGTTCGTTCGATCCGCCGCGACGCGCCAGGATGGCGATGAACAGGCCCATGGCGAAGGAGCCGACGATGTTGATGACGATCGTGCCCCAGGGATAGTTGGGGCCGACAAGGCGCAGCGCGCCCATGCTGGTGAGATGACGAATGCCGGCGCCGATGCCGCCACCGACCACGACGAGAAGCAGATTGAACATGACCGCTTACTGCCCCCCCGGGGCGGCCTGGTCAATCCCTTGTGTTTGTTGTGGGCGGAACCGCACAGACCAGTCGAACTGGTCACCACTCAGGTGTTGTCCAGCCTGGATATTTCTTCCTGAACTCGGCGTAGAGGGCATCTATTTCCGTTGTGCTGACCGGGCGCACCTGTTCGTAGAGATAGCCCTTGACGTCGCCGGACAACTGATATGCCGCGATGCGCCTATATGCGGCGCCGATGCCTTTGCCCTCGACAATATATTGGTCCGGTATCGTGACACAAATCTGTGCACCCGATTGCAAATGAGTGACGGGCGGGTCGGTTACGACAACATATCTGGATTTCAACGTTCCCGGCCTGAATTGATCGCGACTATCAACCTGACAAGCCCACTCGATGCGGGGGTAGAGGTCTTTATCCATTTCATACAACAGCGAGTCGCTCATGACCGAGCTGGAGGCAAATACCGAAAAACGGTCCTCGGGTTCCATTTTTTCAAGAAGGTCATCAACAAGGCGTCTGTATTCAGGAAGATTGTCGAGGTGAAGAGGGAGCGTGGCTTCCCTGGCAAAAACGTAGCTGATCGGCGACAGCAACTGCCGGCCAAGCGGAAAAAAGGTACCAAAAAACGCCAACCCAGCGGCAATGGCTATCGCGATGGCTGACCATCGCGATCTCAGCGCCGGCGTCGAAACGATCGCAACGATTGCCTGGGCATATGCAGGGAAGAGCCAGAGAAACATTGGCATTGAATGATGGCGGTCCGGATCCTGCATCCGGGTAAAGAGAAAAAAGGTGAGTGCCGAAGCGACGGCACAGAACAAGGGAAATCCGTTTCGGCGTACAACAGAGATATAAAGGCCCAGTACGATCAACAGCCAGTTCACATAGCTGAGCCGGGACCCTACCTCGTCAATCTGCGAAACGAAGTTCGTCTTGTACCCGCTGTAAAGATCGCCGTAGCTGGTTCCCAGAATCTTGAGGATCAGAAGTTGCTGGAAGGCCAATGCGGCTCCGGCAACAACGAGAACCGCACACAAGCCCCCTATGACGGCATTCCTGAGTGCCGGAAAATTCCGGTCTTTTGCGACCTGCAACAAGCAGAAGAAGGCAGCGGAAATTCCGAGCCCTATAACCGAATAGGCATACCAGCGGCGTAGCACGAACGCCAACCACAGGCAGATGCCAACGCGTATTCCGCTGGTCACCGGTTCATGGGTCAGGAACTTCGATTTCCAAAGAAAATAGGTTGCCGCAGAAAGCGCGAGGCAGCCGGCAATGTCAGGCAACCCACGAAACGTCGCCGCCCAAAACGGCGTGTAGAGAAAGGCCGCAATCCAGACAGTGAGCCAGCTTCGCGATGAAGAGGTCTCGGTGGCCGCCTCCAGATAGCTCATTTTGCCTATGAAAAGAGCGGTCGGAACCAAGTAAGCCGCGACTATCCCGGCGATGTATGAAAGCCTCGAACCGCCGAAAACCATGTGAAACGGCATCAGCGGCACCAAAATTGCCGCGCTGTAATCATCCGTTGCGATTGAGGTCCGCAATTGGCTGAGCCACTGGAGAGGGCTGTCGGCCAAGAGCGCGCCCTGCCGATTAAACGTGTCGAAATAGGCAGTGAAGTCCCAATAATAGACAGGCTCTTCAAGACTTACATAAATGGCTGCAAGGGCAATTCCCAGCAGAACGGTGCATAGATACGTTCTTGCCAAAACTCCGAGAGAGCTGTTCTTCGTCACTTGAGGCCGCCAGGAGGAGAAGAGGGAGAACTGTCGAAGCCAAAGGCCCGGGACTATCGTTTACGCAGCCAAGAGCCGTTCCGGCGCATCAGTGGCCCGCAAGATGGCCAGGTCTCACACATGCAGGGCGATCCGATGCTGCCGACAGAGCCGGCAGCATCGATGATCTCAAGCTCAGGTCGTCTCGGTCTTCTTCGGCTTGGTCGAACCGATCATCTTCCAGTTCTTGTAGAACATGGAATTGATGCGCTCGACGCTCACCGAGACGATGGCGAGCATGGCCGCGATCAGGCCGGGAACCGGGGATGGACGGATGATGTCCATGAACACGCAGTAGCGGCGGCCGTCATACTCGTTGACCGAGCGATGCAGCAGCGTGTCGTCGAAGATGAACAGCGGATTGTCGTACCAGTAGTTCTTGACGTTGCCGCACTCGATGAAAATCTCGGATTCCACCGGAATCAGATTGTAAAGGATGCGCAGGCTGAGCCGCAGCGGGCCGAAGTGCCAGGAGGTCGACTCGCGCTTGCTGAAGACGGAAACGGCGATGGTCTTGATGTATTTGAAATCCTTGTTGAACTCGGCGACGTTGTCGATCTTGTGCTTGCCGTACCACTGATAAACATACATGCCGCGCCGGCCGGCGCCGAAATTGGCGTCGATATCGGCGATGATCTCGTCCTTGCGTGCCTTGAAAATGTCCAGGACCTCATTGACCTCGCGCTGATAGTCGGCGGGAAACTGCTCCAGCTTCCAGACGCCTGGATTTCTGTAGCACAGCAGGTCCACCAGCAGATTGAACGGCGAAAGCAGCCAGGTGAACAAGCCGTTGCCGAGGAAGTAGCCGCTGAAAAGCGACAGATCCTTGCGATCGTTACGCAGCACGTCGATCAGGCCGCAAACGATGAAGATCGTCGTCAGGATGGGAATGAAATAGAAGCCAAGGGCGAGAAGCGGGATGGCAATTGCGAATTTGCGTAGGGATTTGCGAAGGGTTTTTGTCATTTTTCCACGCGCGACGCGCGATCCTGTTGCGAATGAGGTGCCCAAATCACGGCAACGACCACCGCCCGGTCGTGCGCCTTGATAAGGTTTTTTGGGTTACCACACAACGGCCCCTGCTATCGCGGCCGGCTGGCTGCCTTGTGAAGCCTGCCACTATCGGTCAACGCACCGCCGGCAGGCCAAGCTCGTCCCATTTTTCCCCGGGGACCAGATCGCCAACCAGGAATTCGAAGCCGACGGCGAAACCTCGTTTCGACGCGTGACGACGACCGGTTCACGCAAGCCAGCTATTCCCGTTCTTTGCGCAGCTTCGCCCAATAATCGAGCCGCTTCCTGATGTCGCGCTCGAAGCCGCGCTCGGGCGGATCATAAAAGGTCTGGCGGCCCATCTTCTCCGGAAAATAGTCCTGGCCCGAAAAGGCATCCGGCTCGTCATGATCATACCGGTAGCCGGCGCCGTAGTCCTCCGCTTTCATCAGCTTCGTCGGTGCGTTGAGGATGTGCTTGGGCGGCAGCAGCGAGCCGTGTTCCTTCGCGGCTCGCGTGGCTGCCTTGAACGCGTTGTAGACGGCGTTTGATTTGGGCGCGGTTGCGAGATAGACGGTGGCCTCGGCAAAAGCCAGTTCGCCCTCGGGCGAGCCTAGATAATCGTAGGCATCCTTGGCGGCGTTGGCGACGACCAGCGCCTGCGGATCGGCAAGCCCGATATCCTCCATCGCCATGCGCACCAGCCGGCGGCCAAGATAGAGCGGATCCTCGCCGGCATCGAACATGCGCGCAAGATAATAGAGAGCCGCGTCGGGGTCGGAGCCACGCACCGATTTGTGCAGCGCCGAGATCAGATTGTAATGGCCGTCCTGCCCTTTGTCGTAGATCGGCGCGCGGCGCTGGACGATGCGCTGCAGTCCTTCGGGATCGAAGACCTCGCCGGGCTTTGCCGCCCGCCAGACCTCTTCGGCAAGCGTCAGCGACGCGCGGCCGTCGCCATCGCTCATGCGGATGAGCATCGTTCGTGCCTCGTCGTCGAGCGGCAGCGCCCTGCCCTCGGCCTCCTCGGCCCGCGCTATCAGCTTGGCGATGCTCTCCTCGCCCAACGAATGGAAGACCAGGACGCGCGCGCGCGACAGCAGAGCGGCATTCAACTCGAAGGACGGATTCTCGGTCGTGGCGCCGACCAGCACGACGGTCCCGTCCTCCATGACAGGGAGAAAACTGTCCTGCTGGGCGCGGTTGAAGCGATGGATCTCGTCGACGAACAGCAAGGTCTGGCGGCCGTTCGTACGGCGCAGCTTGGCCGCTTCAAACACTTTTTTCAGATCGGCGACGCCGGAAAACACCGCCGATATCTGCTCGAAGGCGAGACTGGTTTCGCCGGCCAGCAACCGCGCCACCGTGGTCTTGCCGGTGCCGGGCGGCCCCCAGAAGATCATCGAGCCGAGCGAGCCGGAACCGATCAGCCTGGTCAGCGCGCCGTCAGGGCCGGTCAGATGTTCCTGGCCGACGACCTCGCCAAGGTTTCTCGGCCGCAGCCTGTCGGCCAGCGGCCGCCCGGGCGACGCTTTTTCCGGTTCATCGACGCTGAACAGATCGGCCATGCATTTCTTTTTGGTTGGAGCATGAGCCCAAAGGGACCTGCTCTAATAACGCAACACTTGACGCAGTATCTGCCCGCCGCGCTCGACGGTAAAGCGCCACCAGCGTGTATCCGTCTTGGCCGCCAGTTCCAGGGTCGCCGCGGTATCGATGATGGTGCCGTTCACCTCGCGCACGATGTCGCCCGGCTGGAAGCCGAAATCGGCGGCCGGCGAGTCGCGGTTGATGTCGACCACGGTCACGCCCTTGATGTCCGTGCGCAGGCCAAGCCGCTGAGCGAGCCGGGGCGACAGTTCCGCGACCTTTGCGCCCGAGAAGGGGCTGCGGCCATGCAACGTCAGTTCAGCAGCCTTCATGCCTTCTGGAGCGCGCTCCAGCGCGATGTCCATCGCCGCCTGCTGGCCTTTGGTCAGAACCGCGAAATTTGCAGTGGTGCCGATCGACAGCGTCGCCATCCGGTAGTCCAGCGCCTCGATGCTCTCGACCGGCTTGCCGTTGAGCTGCAGCACGACGTCGCCGGGTTTGAGCCCAGCCTTGGCGGCCGGTCCGGTCGCTTCGACCGACGAGACCAGTGCACCGGTCGGCTTCTCCATGCCGAGCGATTCGGCAATCTGCGGCGTCACCGCTTCGAACTCGGCGCCGATATAGGGCCGCTCGAAGAAGTCGAGCCCGGCCTTGGCGGCGTCGGCAAAGGCGCGAACCATGTTCGAGGGAATGGCGAAGCCGATGCCGATCGAACCACCGCCGCGGCTGTAGATGGCCGTGTTGATGCCGACCAGCTGGCCGCCCATGTTGATCAGCGCGCCGCCGGAATTGCCGGGGTTGATGGCAGCGTCGGTCTGGATGAAGAAGCTGGAATCCGACACGCCGATATGGCTGCGGGCAAGTGCCGAGACGATGCCGCTGGTCGTGGTCTGGCCGACGCCGAAGGGGTTGCCGATGGCCAGCAGCAGATCGCCGACCTCAAGCGCGTCGGAATCGCCGATGGCAATCACCGGAAACGGCTTGTCCGAGGAGATCTTAAGCACGGCAAGATCGAACGTCTCGTCCTTGAGCAGCACCTTGCTGTCGAATTCACGCCCGTCCGCGGTCGCCACCTTGACCTGATCGGCATCCTTGATGACGTGGTAATTGGTGACCACGACGCCGGTCGGGTCGACCAGCACGCCGGACCCGAGCGACGACTGAGCGCGCGGCTGCGAGCGGCCGAAGAATTCCTCGAAGAACGGATCTCCGTCGAAGGGCGACGTCACCTTGGCGGTCTGCGAGGCATAGACATTGACCACGGCCGGCGCCGTCTGCTTGACCAGCGGCGCAAACGAGAGCTGCACCTCCTCACGACCGAACGGAACGCGTTTGTCGGGACCGGACGTCGCGTTCTCGCCTTCAACGCCATGCAGCAGGTCCGTCAGCACGTCCGACAGGCCGGGATCGGTCTTTGTCTCCTCGGCCAATGCCTGCCTGGCCACCGGTGCGGCCGCAAACGCCATCATGGCGAAGAGCAGAACAAGGGGCAGTCGGTTGGCGCGCATTCACGAATCCTCCAGGGCGAGTTCGGGGGCATTGTCCCGACGATTGTGCGAAATGAAAGGCTAAGCTGCTGAAATCCGATTATTTTGAGGCCAAAGACCCTCGTTTCGCGCCAGGAGATCGGCTCTGATCTCCATCCATCGCTTTCAGAAAACCAAAAAGGGGCCCGCGGGCCCCTTTGAATTCAATACGGAAAACCGAGCCTTATGCGGCCGCGGCGTCCGCTTCGGTACCTTCGGCCTCGATACGGGCGCGGTCGCCGGCGCCCTTGGCCGAGGTATCGCGATCGACGAATTCGATGACCGCCATGGCAGCGTTATCACCGTGGCGGAAGCCCGCCTTCATGATGCGCAGGTAGCCGCCGTTGCGGGTGGCGTAGCGCGGGGCGATGGTGTCGAACAGGCGCTTGACGACGCCTTCATTGCCGATCTGCGCGATCACCTGGCGGCGGGCGTGCAGGTCGCCGCGCTTGCCGAGCGTCACCAGCTTCTCGACGATCGGACGCAAATCCTTCGCCTTCGGCAGGGTGGTGACGATCTGCTCGTGCTCGAGCAGCGACACGGCGAGGTTGGCGAACATCGACTTGCGATGGCTAATGCTTCGGGCGAAGCGGCGGCCTTTGAAACCGTGGCGCATGGCTCTTTTCCTTCTTCAGTTGCTCAAGAGGCCGCAGCCTCTGATGGTTTTCCGCATGACCGTCGGATCGAGCGGCCCACGCCGCCGATCCTTGGAATTCATGCTCAATATTGGTCTTCGTAACGCTTGGCGAGGTCTTCGATGTTTTCCGGCGGCCAGTCCGGCACTTCCATACCGAGGTGCAGGCCCATCGCCGCGAGGACTTCCTTGATCTCGTTCAGCGACTTGCGGCCGAAGTTCGGGGTGCGCAGCATCTCGGCTTCGGTCTTCTGGATCAGGTCGCCGATATAGACGATGTTGTCGTTCTTCAGGCAGTTGGCCGAACGCACCGAAAGCTCGAGCTCGTCGACCTTCTTGAGCAGCGCCGGGTTGAAGGCGAGCTCGGTGACGGCCTCGGTGGCGACTTCCTTCTGCGGCTCGTCGAAGTTGACGAACAGGCCGAGCTGGTCCTGCAGGATGCGGGCGGCGAAAGCCACCGCGTCCTCGCCGGTGATCGAACCGTCGGTCTCGATCGTCATGGTCAGCTTGTCATAGTCGAGAACCTGGCCCTCGCGGGTGTTCTCGACCTTGTAGGAAACCTTCTTGACCGGCGAATAGAGGCTGTCGACCGGGATGAGCCCGATCGGCGCGTCTTCGGCGCGGTTGCGGTCGGCCGGCACGTAACCCTTGCCGGTGTCGACGGTGAATTCCATGCGGATTTCCGCGCCCTCGTCCAGCGTGCAGATGACGTGGTCGGGGTTGAGGATCTCGACGTCGCCAACCGTCTGGATGTCGCCGGCAAGAACCGCACCGGGTCCCTGCTTGCGAACGACCATGCGCTTGGGGCCATCGCCTTCCATTCGGATGGCGATTTCCTTGATGTTCAAGACGATATCGGTGACGTCCTCGCGCACGCCGGCGATGGACGAGAATTCATGCAGAACGCCGTCGATCTGCACGGCGGTAACAGCCGCACCGCGCAGCGAAGACAGAAGCACGCGGCGCAGCGCGTTGCCCAGCGTCAGGCCAAAGCCACGCTCGAGCGGCTCGGCGACCAGCGTGGTCAGCGTCTTCTTCTTCGACGAGAACTCGATCTTGTTCGGCTTGATCAGTTCCTGCCAATTTTTCTGGATCATGATGCTTTCCTTCCGTTGACCCGCCACCATCCAATCGTGGCGGGCGACCTGGAATGCCGTGGAGGAGCGCCCCAAAGGGCGCTCGCGCGACGTTCGGTAAATTGCTTAGACGCGGCGCTTCTTGCGCGGGCGGCAGCCATTGTGCGGGATCGGCGTCACATCACGGATCGAGGTGATGGTGAAGCCAGCCGCCTGCAGGGCGCGCAGTGCCGATTCACGACCGGAGCCGGGTCCGCAGACCTCGACTTCGAGCATGCGCATGCCGTGTTCCTGGGCCTTCTTGGCAACATCCTCGGCAGCCATCTGGGCAGCGAACGGGGTCGACTTGCGCGAACCCTTGAAGCCCTGGGCACCGGCCGACGACCAGGCAATCGAATTGCCCTGCGCATCGGTGATGGTGATCATCGTGTTGTTGAAGGTCGAATTGACGTGGGCAACGCCCGACGAAATGTTCTTGCGTTCGCGACGGCGAACACGGGCGGCTTCCTTGGCCATGATGGTCCTTTCAGTTGATCTCTACACCGCCGTAATGCCAGCGGCTCCACCTGGAGAGCGAGTAGTGAGTAGGGAATAGCGAATAGGGATTCCTACCCGCTATTGGCTACTCGCTATTCGCTTAATTACTTCTTCTTGCCGGCGATCGACTTGGCCGGGCCCTTGCGGGTGCGCGCATTGGTATGCGTGCGCTGGCCGCGGACCGGCAGCGAGCGGCGGTGACGCAGGCCACGGTAGCAGCCGAGGTCCATGAGCCGCTTGATGTTCATCGAGACTTCGCGACGCAGGTCGCCCTCGACCTGATAATCGCGGTCGATCGCCTCGCGGATCTGCAGCACTTCCGCGTCGGTGAGCTGGTTGACGCGACGTTCGGCCGGGATGCCGACCTTGTCGACGATCTCCTGGGCGAACTTCTTGCCAATGCCGTGAATGTATTGAAGCGCAATGACGACGCGCTTGTTGGTCGGAATGTTGACGCCGGCTATACGAGCCATGTTCTTCTCTTCTCCATGTGGGCCGGCCAACCTTCAGAAAGGCGGGGTCCAGCGCTATCTTCAGTTGCCCCGCGTCCGGTGGAGGCCGGCCCATGCGGGAGTTTCCAGTTCAAAGCGGCTGCCTTGCCCTTGCGGACAAGCAAAGCCCATGCCTGATAGGAAGACGGGCCGCCATACCGCAGCGAACCGCTTCCGTCAAGTGCAATCGTTAATTCCCCCGCGCTGCGTCCTTGAGCACCGCTTCGATCTGCCCCGTCACCGCATCGATATCGGCCATGCCGTCGACGCTCCGGAGCTTGCCCTTGGCATAGTAGTAGCCAATCAGCGGCGACGTCTTCTTGTAGTACTCTCGCAGACGCTCCTCGAACACCGACGGATTGTCGTCCTTGCGAACAGGCAGACCGGCGGCCTGCGCCTCGTCGGCGCGCTTGACGATTCGACCGATCAGCGCCTTGTCGTCGACGACAAGCTCAATGACGGCGTCGAGGCCCTGGGAGCGATCCGAAAGCATCCGCTCGACCGCGTCGGCCTGCACCAGCGTCCGCGGATATCCGTCGAGGATGAACCCATTGGCGCAGTCGGCCTGATCGATACGCTCGGCGACGATCGCGTTGACGATGGCGTCGGACACCAGCTCACCGGCATCCATCACCGCCTTGGCGCGCTTGCCGACTTCGGTGCCAGCCTGGACGGCAGCACGCAGCATGTCGCCCGTCGAGAGCTGGGGTATGCCGTGTTTTTCTACCAGTCTTTGTGCTTGTGTCCCCTTGCCCGCTCCTGGCGGCCCAAGCAATATCAACCTCATCTGGCTTTCTTCCCCCCGCGCAGCTTCGACTTCTTGATCAGGCCTTCATACTGGTGCGCAATCAGGTGACCCTGAATCTGCGCAACCGTATCGAGCGTGACACTGACCACGATCAGAAGCGATGTGCCACCAAGGTAGAATGGTACGCCAGTCGCCGAGATCAGGAACTCCGGCAGCAGGCACACCAGCACCAGGTAGATGGCGCCGACGACGGTGATGCGGGTGAGAACGTAGTCGATATAATCGGCGGTGCGCTCGCCCGGACGATAGCCCGGGATGAAGCCGGAATGCTTCTTGAGCTGGTCGGCGGTGTCCTTCGGGTTGAAGACAATCGCTGTGTAGAAGAAGGCGAAGAACACGATCATCGCCGCGTAGAACGCCATGTAGAGCGGCTGGCCGTGGCCAAGCGAGGCCAGAACCGTGCTTGCCCAGGCCGGCATATTGGTCGTCTGCGAGAAGCCGGCGACGGTGGCCGGCAGCAGCAGCAGCGACGAGGCGAAGATCGGCGGAATGACGCCCGACGTGTTGAGCTTCAGCGGCAAATGCGAGGTATCGCCCTGGAACATGCGGTTGCCGACCTGGCGCTTCGGATACTGGATCAGCAAGCGGCGCTGGGCGCGCTCGAAGAACACGATCAAGGCGATGACGACGATGGCGAGCACGATGATCGCCAGGATCAGGCCGGTCGACAGGGCGCCGGTGCGGCCAAGCTCAAGCGTGCCTGAGATGGCATGCGGCAGGCCGGCGACGATGCCGGAGAAGATGATCAGCGAAATGCCGTTACCGATGCCGCGAGCGGTGATCTGCTCGCCGAGCCACATCAGGAACATCGTGCCGCCGACCAGCGTGACGACGGTCGAGATGCGGAAGAACATGCCGGGGTCGCTGACGATGCCGTTGCCGTTCTCCAGGCCCACCGAAATGCCATAGGCCTGAACCAGCGCAAGCAGCACCGTGCCGTAGCGCGTGTATTGGTTGATGACCTTGCGGCCCTGTTCGCCTTCCTTCTTCAGCGATTCCAGCGAAGGGATGACCGAGGTCATCAGCTGCATGATGATGGAGGCGGAGATGTAAGGCATGATGCCGAGCGCAAAGATCGCCATGCGCTGTACGGCGCCGCCGGCGAACATGTTGAACATGCCCAGCACGCCCTTGCTCTGCGAGGAGAAGGCCTGGGCGAAGGCTTCGGGATTGATGCCGGGAAGCGGAATATAGGTGCCGAGGCGATAGACCAGCAGCGCGCCGATCGTGAACCAGATGCGTTTCTTCAGATCCTCCGCCTTGGCGAAGGCCGAGAAATTCAGATTCGAGGCTAATTGTTCTGCAGCCGAAGCCATGCCTGATTCTCCGCTTGGTAACGCTTGATGGCCCTTGAGGTCAGGCGGTGCGTTTCACCGAAGCTCACGAGATAAGCTCCGGGCTCTAAACATGCAAGCGGCCGCGTCGACGCGGCCGCCTAAATTGCGCAGATCAAAGCGCAATCATGAGCAAAAAATGGATCCCACTCTTGCCGATCGCGCTTCAAATTGCCGTTACTCGGCAGCTGCCTTTTCCGGCAGTTTGACCGAGCCGCCAGCCTTCTCGATCTTCTCGATCGCGGCCTTGGAGGCGCCGGCAACGTCAAAGGCGAGCTTCGCCTTGATCTCGCCGTCCGAGAGGATGCGCACGCCGTCCTTGACGCGGCGGATAACGCCGGCGGCAACCAGCGATTCAGCCGTCACGGTCGCCTTGGCGTCGAGCTTCTTGGCGTCGATGGCCACCTGGATGCGGGCCAGCGACACGACGGTGAAGCTCTTGGCGAAGATGTTGTTGAAGCCACGCTTCGGCAGGCGCCGGTAGAGCGGCATCTGGCCACCCTCGAAGCCGTTGATGGCGACGCCGGAGCGCGCCTTCTGGCCCTTGACGCCGCGACCGCCGGTCTTGCCCGAGCCGGAGCCGATACCACGGCCGAGACGCTTCTTGGAGTGCGTCGCGCCGTCCTTGTCACGCAGATCGTTGAGTTTCATCTGAGTTCTCCTGCGCTCTGGCTCAGCCCTCGTCCACGACGCGGACGAGATGCTGGACGGCAGCGATCATGCCGCGCACGGAGGGCGTATCTTCCAGCGTGCGCTGCTTGTGCATCTTGTTGAGGCCGAGGCCGACCAGCGTCGCGCGCTGCTCCTTCGGGCGGCGGATCGGCGAACCGATCTGCTCAACGGTGATGGTCTTGGTTGCTTTCTTGGCCATGGTCAAAATCCCTGGTCAGATCGACTATTCTTCAGCCGCGACGGCGGTGCCGCGGCGGGCCTGAAGGGTCGAATACTTGATGCCGCGAGCAGCAGCCACATCCTTGGGATGCATCTGGCTCTTCAGCGCGTCGAAAGTGGCGCGAACCATGTTGTAGGGGTTCGACGAACCCATCGACTTGGCGACCACGTCATGCATGCCGAGCGTCTCGAAGACAGCGCGCATCGGGCCGCCGGCGATGATGCCGGTACCTTGCTTGGCAGCGCGCAGCAGCACGCGTCCGGCACCCCAGCGTCCTTCGACGTCGTGATGCAGCGTACGGCCCGAGCGCAGCGGCACGAAGATCATGTCGCGCTTGGCCGATTCAGTTGCCTTGCGGATGGCTTCCGGCACTTCGCGCGCCTTGCCGTGACCAAAGCCGACGCGGCCCTTCTGGTCGCCGACGACGACGAGTGCCGCAAAACCGAAGCGACGGCCGCCCTTGACGACCTTGGCGACGCGGTTGATGTGGACGAGCTTGTCCACCATGCCGTCGTCACGTTCTTCACGATCGCGGCCGCGGCCGCCATCCCTACGTTCCTGTGCCATATCCTGTTCCTTGTTTTTTTCCGGAAGCACGGTTGCTGATAAGATCCGGCGCCTCTGTGGGTCACCGGGGGCGAAAGTCATTCCCTTCGCATAATCTTTATCCGAAAAGTCTGCAACTTCTCGGGATCATGCTTAGAAGCTAAGACCGCCTTCGCGGGCAGCCTCGGCGAGCGCCTTGACGCGGCCGTGATAGATGTAGGCGCCGCGGTCGAAGACGACTTCCTTGACGCCGGCCTTGGTGGCGCGCTCGGCGATCAGCTTGCCGATCGCGGCGGCGGCGGCGGTATCGGCGCCGGTCTTGAGCGAACCCTTGAAGTCCTTCTCAAGCGTCGAAGCGGCAGCGATGGTGTGGCCCTTGGCGTCGTCGATGACCTGCACGTAGATGTTCTTCGACGTGCGGTGGACCGACAGACGAGGACGCTCACCGGCGACCTTCTTGATCTGGCGGCGGACGCGCTGCGCACGGCGCTGTGTGGATTCCTTGGTACCCATGATGGTCTTCCTTGCCTTCAAAAAACGGGGGCCGCCATATGCGGTAGGCGAAAGCGCCCCCCGCGACCGCTCCCCGCGGCGTTGATTTGCAGTGAATAGTGAATGGAAAAATGGTGAACGGTAGAAGCGGAGTGCCACCTGGCCCCTGCTCTATCCTACTGCCATTTCACCATTCACCATTCACCATTCACGACTACTTCTTCTTGCCTTCCTTGCGGACGATCTTCTCACCAGCATAGCGGACGCCCTTGCCCTTGTAGGGCTCGGGGCCACGATACTCGCGGATCTCGGCCGCAACCTGGCCGACCTGCTGCTTGTCGATGCCGGCCACGGTGATTTCAGTCGGCTTCGGCACGGTGATGGTGATGCCCTGCGGCGTCTCGTAGACGACGTCATGGCTGAAGCCAAGTGCCAGCTGCAGGTTCTTGCCCTGAAGTGCCGCGCGATAGCCGACGCCGGTGATCTCGAGCTTCTTTTCGAAACCGTCCTTGACGCCTTGCAGGATGTTGACGATCTGCGTGCGCGACATGCCCCACTTGGAGCGGGCGGTCTTGGTCTGGTCGCGCGGCTGAACAGCGATCTCGCTGCCTTCCATCTTGACCAGCACTTCGTCGTTCACCACGAACTTCAGCTCACCCTTGGGGCCCTTCGCCGTCACGGTCTGGCCGTTGACGGTCGCGGTCACGCCCTGCGGCAGCGAAACGGGTTTCTTACCAATACGAGACATTTTGTTGTCCTCGTCACTTCTCTTGTTTCAGGTCTCTGTCTTCGGGAACGATCCGAAGACCGGATTCCACTTTGCGGTCAGCTGCCAGATCAGAAGATCTGGCAGAGGATTTCACCGCCGACGTTCTGTTCACGTGCTTCGTGGTCGGCCATCACGCCCTTCGGTGTCGAAAGGATGGCGATGCCGAGGCCGTTGGCGACCTGCGGAATCGACTTGGCCGAAACATAGACGCGGCGGCCTGGCTTCGAGACGCGTGCGATTTCGCGCACGACCGGCGCGCCGTCGAAATACTTCAGCTCGATCTCGATTTCGGACTTGCCGTTGTCGAAGTCGGTCTGGCTGTAATCGCGGATATAGCCTTCAGCCTTCAGCACGTCGAGGACGCGGGTGCGCAGACGCGAGGCCGGCGTCGAAACGCTCGACTTCTTGCGGCCATACGCGTTGCGGATGCGGGTCAGCATATCGCCGAGAGGATCGCTCAATGACATGTTATGTCCTCCTTACCAGCTCGACTTGACCAGGCCCGGGATCTGGCCGTTGTTGCCGAGATCACGAAGCGCGATGCGCGATACTTTGAGCTTGCGATAGTAGGCACGCGGACGGCCGGTGACTTCGCAGCGGTTGCGGATGCGGATCTTGGCCGAGTTGCGCGGCATGGCGGCAAGCTTGAGCTGAGCGCGGAAGCGCTCTTCCATCGGCTTGGACTGATCCATGATGATCGCCTTGAGCGCAGCGCGCTTGGGACCGTACTGGTCGGCAAGTTTGCGGCGCCTGTTGTTCTTCTCGACTGAGCTGGTCTTTGCCATTTCAGATTTTTCCTTTTCTCGCTGCCGTTACTGGCGGAAGGGGAAGTTGAAGGCCTTGAGCAATGCCCTGGCTTCGTCGTCCGTCTTCGCAGTCGTACAAACGATGACGTCCATGCCCCAGATCTGATCAACCTTGTCGTAGTTGATCTCCGGGAACACGATGTGTTCCTTGATGCCCATGGCGTAGTTGCCACGGCCATCGAAGCTCTTCGGATTCAGTCCGCGGAAGTCGCGGACGCGCGGCAGTGCGATGTTCACGAGGCGGTCGAGGAACTCGTACATGCGTTCCTTGCGCAACGTGACCTTGGCGCCGATCGGCATCTTCTCGCGGACCTTGAAGCCGGCGATCGAATTGCGGGCGCGGGTGACGACGGCCTTCTGGCCGGCGATCATCGCCAGGTCTTCGGCCGCGATCGAAGGCTTCTTCGAATCGGCGGTCGCTTCGCCAACGCCCATGTTCAGCACGATCTTGTCGATGCGCGGAACCTGCATCTCGTTGTCGTAGCCGAACTGTTCCTGCAGCGCCTTGCGGATGGTCTCGTTGTAGACCTGCTTGAGGCGCGGCGTGTTCTGGGCCTTGGACTGTTTGCTTTCAGCCTTGGGCTTCGTGGTTTGAGCCTTAGCCATTGATGACTTCTCCCGAGCGCTTGGCGACGCGCACCTTCTTGCCGTCCTTCTGGAAGATGAAACCGACACGGGTCGGCTTGCCATCCTTGGGGTCGGCCAGCGCGATGTTCGACAGCTGGATCGGCGCTTCCTTGGTGATGATCCCGCCCTCTTGGGACTGGGACTGCTTCTGGTGACGACGGATCATGTTGACGCCGCGCACCAGCGCGGTGTCTTCCTTCGGCTGTACCGAGAGGACTTCGCCCGAACGGCCCTTGTCCTTGCCGGCCAGCACGACGACCTTGTCGCCTTTTCTAATCTTTTGCATTGGTCCGGCTCCTTACAGCACTTCAGGCGCGAGCGAGATGATCTTCATGTGGTTCTTGGCGCGGAGTTCGCGCGGAACCGGTCCGAAGATACGCGTGCCGATCGGCTCTTTCTTGTTGTCGACGAGAACGGCCGCGTTCTTGTCGAAACGGATCACGCTGCCGTCCGGGCGGCGGATGTCCTTGGCCGTGCGAACCACGACCGCCTTCATCACATCGCCCTTCTTCACGCGGCCGCGCGGGATGGCTTCCTTGATAGACACCACGATGATGTCGCCCACGGAAGCGTATTTCCGCTTCGAGCCGCCCAGCACCTTGATGCACATGACACGACGGGCGCCGGAATTATCCGCGACGTCGAGGTTTGTTTGCATCTGAATCATGACTGGCCGCCTTCTTCTTTTCTAACGGGATGGGCTCAAAGCCCCTCCCCGGTCTGTCCAAAATTCGTTGTTTACGCCCGAGGTCAGGCTTGGTCCGAAGACACGACGATCCAGCGCTTATCCTTGGAAATCGGCTTCGATTCCTGGATGAACACCTGATCGCCAACCTTGTGGGCGTTGTTCTCGTCGTGCGCCTTGTACTTCTTGGTCATGCGCACGGTCTTCTTCATCACGGGATGCGTGAAGCGCCGTTCGACCTTGACGACAACCGTCTTCTCGTTCTTGTCGCTGACGACGGTGCCCTGCAGAATGCGCTTTGGCATGGTTTTCGTCCTTAAGCCTTCTTAGCCGCGGACTTTTCCGCAGCGATGGTCTTGATACGCGCAATGTCCTTACGGACCTGTCTCACGCGCGCGGTCTTTTCAAGCTGGCCAGTGGCCTTCTGGAAGCGCAGGTTGAACTGCTCCTTCTTCAGGCTGGCCAGGTCGTCGGTCAGCTGGTCCTGGGTCTTGGTCCGGATGTCTTCGGCTTTCATGATCAGCCCGTCCTTATTCTGCGATGCGCTGCACGAAGCGCGTCTTGACCGAGAGCTTGGCCGCGCCGAGACGCAGTGCCTCACGGGCGATTTCTTCATTGACGCCGTCGATCTCGAACATGATGCGGCCCGGCTTGACGCGCGCCGCCCAGTAATCGACCGCGCCCTTGCCCTTGCCCATGCGGACTTCGGTCGGCTTCGAAGTGACCGGCACGTCCGGGAAAATACGGATCCAGACGCGACCAGCGCGCTTCATTTCACGCGTGATCGCGCGGCGGGCCGCCTCGATTTCACGCGCGGTAACGCGGTTCGGCTCAAGCGCCTTCAGCCCGAAACCACCGAAATCCAGATTGGTGCCGCCCTTTGCGGTACCATGGATACGGCCCTTGAACTGCTTGCGGAACTTTGTGCGCTTTGGCTGCAGCATCGTTCTAACTCCAAATTCCTAAATGTCTCAGGCGTTTTCGCGACGACGACCGCGTTCGCGATCACCACCACCGCCATGCGCAGCGTCACCCTCGGTCGCACGGCGCTCCGAAGCCATCGGGTCGTGCTCGAGGATCTCGCCCTTGAACACCCAGACCTTGACGCCGCAGATGCCATAAGCGGTGTGCGCTTCGGCAGTGCCGTAGTCGACGTCAGCACGAAGCGTATGCAGCGGCACGCGGCCTTCGCGATACCATTCCATGCGCGCAATCTCGGCGCCGCCGAGACGGCCGGCACAGTTGATGCGAATGCCTTCGGCACCGAGGCGCATGGCCGACTGAACGGCACGCTTCATGGCGCGGCGGAACGCGATACGACGCTCGAGCTGCTGGGCGATCGACTGGGCGACCAGGGTCGCGTCGATTTCCGGCTTGCGCACTTCAACGATGTTGAGGTGCGTCTCAGACTTCGTCATCTCCATCAGCTTCTTGCGAAGCTTCTCGATGTCGGCGCCCTTCTTGCCGATGATCAGACCCGGGCGCGCGGCATGGATGGTGACGCGGCACTTCTTGTGCGGACGCTCGATCACGACCTTCGAGATGGCAGCCTGCTTGAGCTCCTTCTCGAGATACTTGCGGATCTTGATGTCCTCATGCAGCAGCTTGCCGTACTCGCCGGTGTTCGCGAACCAGCGCGAATCCCAGGTGCGGTTGATGCCGAGGCGAAGACCGATCGGATTGACTTTCTGGCCCATTATGCGGCCTCCCCTTTTTCTTCGACTTCACGAACGACGATCGTGAGGTGCGAGAACGGCTTCTCGATACGGCTGGCGCGACCACGGCCACGGGCATGGAACCGCTTCATGACGATCGACTTGCCGACATAGGCTTCCGCCACGATCAGTGCATCGACATCCAGGTCGTGGTTGTTTTCCGCGTTGGCGATTGCCGATTCCAGCGTCTTCTTGACCGTGCCGGAAATCCGCTTGGCCGAGAATTCGAGATCGGAAAGCGCTGTCGCGACCTTCTTGCCGCGGATCAGCGCGGCAACCAGGTTCAGCTTCTGCGGGCTGATACGGATCGTGCGCAACACGGCGCGCGCTTCGTTATCAGCAAGCCTGCGCGGAGCTTTGGCCTTGCCCATGATTATTTCCTCTTCGCCTTCTTATCCGCGCCGTGACCGTAATAGGTCCGGGTCGGAGCGAATTCACCGAACTTGTGACCGACCATGTCCTCGTTCACCGAGACGGGAACATGCTTCTGGCCGTTGTAGACACCGAAGGTGAAGCCGACGAACTGCGGCAGGATGGTGGAGCGACGGCTCCACATCTTGATCACCTCATTGCGACCACCTTCACGAACCTTGTCCACCTTCTTGAGAAGGTAGCCGTCAATGAAGGGGCCTTTCCAAATCGAACGAGTCACTTGGCGTTACCTCTTCTTAGCTCTTGCGCTGATGGCGCGAGCGCAGGATGAACTTGTCGGTCGCCTTGTTGGACCGCGTCTTCTTGCCCTTGGTCGGCTTGCCCCAAGGCGAAACCGGATGGCGGCCACCCGATGTGCGGCCTTCGCCGCCGCCGTGCGGATGGTCGACCGGGTTCATGGTCACGCCGCGATTGTGCGGACGCTTGCCACGCCAGACCGTGCGACCGGCCTTGCCGTCATTGATGTTACCATGATCCGGATTGGACACGGCGCCGACAGTGGCCATGCAGGAGCCGTGAACGACACGCTGCTCGCCCGAGTTGAGGCGCAGGATCGCCATGCCCTGGTCACGACCGACCAGCTGGCCATAACCACCCGCCGAACGCGCGACCTGAGCGCCCTTACCCGGCTTCAGCTCGATGTTGTGGACGATGGTGCCGACCGGCATCGAAGCCAGCGGCATCGCATTGCCCGGCTTCACGTCGACCGCTTCGCCGGACACGATCTTGTCGCCGGGAGCCAGACGCTGCGGAGCGATGATGTAGGACAGCTCGCCATCGTCATACTTGATCAGCGCGATGAAGGCGGTGCGGTTCGGATCGTATTCGATGCGCTCGACCGTGCCGACGACGTCGAACTTACGGCGCTTGAAGTCGATGATGCGGTACGAACGCTTGTGACCACCGCCGATGAAGCGGGCGGTGATGCGGCCGTGGTTGTTGCGGCCGCCCGACTTGGTCAGGCCTTCGGTCAGACCCTTGACGGGCTTGCCCTTGTAGAGGCCCGAGCGGTCGACGATAACCAGCTGACGGGTGCTGGGCGTTACCGGGTTGAATTTTTTCAGTGCCATGTTTCTGTCCTCGCGGCCTTGCTCAGAGACCCGTCGCGACGTCGATCGACTGGCCATCTGCCAGCGTCACAATCGCCTTCTTGACGTCGCTCTGGCGGCCAACCGTGCCACGGAAGCGCTTGATCTTGCCCTTGCGGACAAGCGTGTTCACGGCCATCACCTTGACGCCGAACAGCGCTTCGACGGCGGCCTTGATTTCCGGCTTCGACGCCTTCTTGGCGACGTTGAAGACGACCTGGTTCTGCTCGGAGGCCATGGTCGACTTTTCAGTGATCGCCGGCGAGACGATCACGTCGTAGTGACGAAGGTCGGTCATTTGAAGCGCTCCTCGAGAGCCTCGACGGCGGCCTTCGAAAGGACCAGCGTGCCGCGGCGCAGAATGTCGTAGACGTTGATGCCCTGGATGGGCAGCACGTCGATGTTGGGGATGTTCGTCGCCGCCAGCTTGAAATTCTTGTCAAGCTCGGCACCGCCGATCAGCAGGGCGTTGGTCAGGCCCAGCGTCGCGAAATTCGCGATCAGCGCCTTCGTCTTGGCCTCGGTCAGCTTCAGCTCGTCGATGATGATGATCGACGCGCTCTTGGCTTTGGCCGAGAGAGCATGCTTGAGGCCGAGAGCGCGAACCTTCTTCGGCAGTTCGTGCTCGTGGCTGCGAACGACCGGGCCGTGGGCCTTGCCGCCGCCGCGGAACTGCGGAGCGCGTGCCGAATGGTGGCGGGCGCGGCCCGTACCCTTCTGCTTGTACATCTTGGCGCCGGTGCGCGCGATCTCGGCGCGGCCCTTGGCCTTGTGCGTGCCCTGCTGCTTCTTGGCGAGCTGCCAGCGCACGACGCGCTGCAGGATGTCCTCGCGCGGATCAAGGCCGAAAATCTCCTCGGAGAGTTTCACCTTGCCGGCGTCCTTGCCGCCAAGCGTTGTGATCTTGAGATCCATTATTCCGCTCCCTCTGTGGCCGGAGCCTCGTTCTTAGCAGCCGCCGCAACGGCGCGGATCGCGGCGGGCTTCGGCGCATTGGCCGGCAGTGCCACCTTGGCCGCATCGCGGACCAGGATCCAGGCGCCCTTCGATCCGGGAACCGCACCGCGGATCAGGATAAGGCCGCGGTCGGCGTCGGTCGAGACGATCTCGACATTCTGCGTGGTGACGCGGGTGTCGCCCATGTGGCCAGCCATATGCTTGCCCTTGAACACCTTGCCCGGGTCCTGGCGCTGGCCGGTCGAACCGTGCGTACGGTGCGAGACCGAGTTACCGTGCGTCGCACGGCCACCGCCCATGTGGTGGCGCTTGATGACGCCCTGGAAACCCTTGCCGATCGTCGTGCCCGTAACATCGACCTTCTGGCCGGCGACGAAGTGCTCGACGGTGATCTCGGCGCCGACATCGATCATGTTGTCGGCGGAGACGCGGAATTCGGCGACCTTCGCCTTCGGCTCGACGGAAGCGGTCGCGAAATGGCCGCGCATCGCCTTCGACGTGTTCTTCACCTTGGCAAGGCCAACGCCGAGCTGAACGGCGGTGTAGCCATTCTTCTCTTGCGTGCGCTGGGCCACGACCTGGCAGTTCTCCATCTGGAGAACGGTGACGGGAACATGTTCCCCGGCATCGTTGTAGATGCGGGTCATTCCCACCTTCTTTGCAATCACACCTGAACGCATCGGTTCAATTCCTTTAGAGTTCCGGGCCAGGGGCACCGCCCCTTACCGCGCTCTCATTCCCTTAGAGCTTGATCTCGACGTCGACGCCGGCGGCCAGATCGAGCTTCATCAAAGCATCGACCGTCTGCGGGGTCGGATCGACGATGTCGAGCAGACGCTTGTGCGTGCGCATCTCGAACTGCTCGCGGCTCTTCTTGTCGACGTGAGGCGACCGGTTGACCGTGAACTTTTCGATCCGCGTCGGCAGCGGAATGGGGCCGCGGACGTTGGCACCGGTGCGCTTGGCCGTCGACACGATTTCCTTCGTCGACGCGTCGAGCACGCGGTGGTCAAACGCCTTCAGGCGGATGCGGATATTCTGTCCGTTCATGCGTCACTTCCTTGTTCTGGCGCGGCGCGGGCAACTCCTGCGCCCGCGACAGATCGGTTTAAGTCCAAATTACTCTTTGATGGTGACGACGATGCCGGCACCGACGGTGCGGCCGCCTTCACGGATGGCGAAGCGCAGCTTCTCTTCCATGGCGATCGGCA